>NZ_AYOU01000129.1 GCF_000500065.1 Borrelia hispanica CRI
AGGGGGAAGTTTAAGTTCGGTACTAATGGAGGTAGGAAGGAGTGCAGAGAATGTTTTTTACTCATTTTTGGAACTAGTTTCAGGTTTTTTAGGATTTACTGTTACTGAAGGCACAAAGAAGAGTGAAGTAGGGGATTATTTTGATGGTCTGGGTAAGAAGCTTGAGATTGCATCAGGAGAATTAGAGAAAGTAGCATAAAAAGCATCAGCAGATATTGATAAAGATGGTATATTTGATGACAAGTCAATAAGGGCAGTTGTTGATTCAGCAAAAGCTACTTTAAGTACGTAAAAGGGCATTTAGAATCATTAAAGGGAATAGGTGATGGCAATGTTGTAGGCGAGGTGGCATCTAATGCTAAAGGAGTAGCAGCAAGTACAGATGAATTGAAGGGTGCCTTTAAGGCATTGAAAGGAATAGTGGACACATCTAGTAAAGAAGGTGTTGCGAAGCCAAAAGCAGGGGATATAGCAGTAAAAGTAGGTAGTGCAGATAATAAAGATGGAGCTAAAATATTAGCTACAGATCAAGGTCCAGGAGCGGCAGTGGGAGATAAAGCGGCAGCGATATTGTCAATTGTAAATGGAGAGAAAATGCTGACATCAATAGTTGCATCAGGAGAAAATGATCAAGCATTGGGTGTAAATAATGCAGATGCTTCAACAAGTACATTAAAATTTGCATTAGGAGGTAATAAAGATAATTTAGCACAAGAAGCAGCTAAAGCAGCAGCAGTAGCAGGAGGAATAGCATTACGTTCATTAGTGAAAGGTGGGAAATTAGCTGCAAATAATAATAATGATGAAAAAGCCGTACAATCAGCAGGAATAAGTGCAGTAAATAAACTGTTATTAGCAGTGGAGGATATAATTAAAAAGACAGTAAAGAATGTATTAGAGAAAGTAAAGCAAGAAGTGGATAAGGCAAGAGATCCAAAAGCAGCAGTTAAGTAGTAGAATTTGAATATAGTTGTTGAAATGATTAGATAAGAACATTATTAAAGGGAGCAATAAAGCTCTCTTTTTATCTGTAGTATTGTATGTGTTATATAAAGCATATTTTTTCTTTTAATCCTTGAGAGAAAAGCAATAAAAACAAGGAGGAGAAGAAAGAAATGAAAGGGGCTTTAGGATATGGGTTGAGAGAAGGGAGAATAGAGGATAAGGGAGGAATATAGGATATAAGGAGGATATAAAGGTAGTAATTAAAATGGGAAGTAAAGGGAGGAAAGAGTTCTGAGAATAGGTTTTTAAGGTCATTGGTGGGATTGAGTAATGAATTTTTGAATGTTTTTACGTCATTTGGGGATATGTTAGGGAGTGTATTGGGGTTAAATGTTAATTCAAAGAAGTCAGATGTAGGGAAATATTTAAGACAGTGCAGGGTACTGTTCAAGGGATAAAGGATGGACTTAATAAAATTGTTGGTGAAATGAAGGAAGGAAAGAATCCGAATGCTGAGGCTACTGAGAGTGCAGTGAAAACATTGGTTGAGAGTAAACTAGATAAGATAATTGGTGGAGCAAAGGAAGCAAGTGAGGCAATAGGAGTAGAAGGAAGTGAACTAATAGGTAATGTAGCTGCTGGTGGAGCAGGTGAAGCTGGTAATGGGATTAAGGGTGATAATGTTGATAGTCTAGTGAAAGGAATTAAAGATATTGTAGATGTGGTACTTAAAGGCAAAGGTAAATATGATGCTGGTAATAGTAAAAAAGCTGAGGATTTTTCTGCTGAAAGAACTGCTCAAGCTGCGAATGGTGAGGCAGGCAAGTTATTTGCTGCTAACGCCGATAGTGCTGCTAATGCAAAGAAGACAGCAGCAGATGCAGCAAAAGCAGTTGGAGCAGTAACTGGTGTTGATATACTGCAAGCTATATTTAAAGATGATGGTGCTATTAAATTAGCTAAAAATAATGATGGTAATGCTGGTGCTATTCCTAAGGATGCAACTATAGCAGGAGGTATTGCATTGAGAGCAATGGCTAAGAATGGTAAATTTGCTAATGCTAATGCTGCTGATGCTGCTAATGCTAATGTTGCTATTTCAGTTCAAGGAACAGCAATAAGTGCAGTAACTAAGGCGTTAGATATATTAACAATAGCAATAAGAGAGACAATAGATTCAGGACTTAAAAGTGTAAAAGAAGCAATGAAAATTAATACTCATGATACTTCTGTATCATCTAAAAAGAGTGGTTCTGATGGTCAAAATAAATAGCAAAGTTATATAAGTAAATAAGAAAAATAAAGTTATAAAGAGGAAGATACTAAGAGTTAAGCTTTTGGTATCTTTTATTTTATAGTGTATTTTATAGTGTGTTAAAAAGAAATATGTTACTTGATATGATTAATTTTATTATTTGTGGTTTCTTTAAAATGTTCTAATTAAAAATATTCGGTTTATTGTATGAAATTGTATAGAATAGATTTGTATAGTTGTAAAATTTGTATAAAGATATAATGAGTCATAAGAAGTAAGTTTTAACTTATATGAGATATCTTAGTTGTTTTAGGAGATTTAATGACACGCCCAGTTGTAATATTAACTTAGCATGGTTAGCATGGTATAAAAATACATTAAAACTTCTAATGAAACTAAGATCTTACACAATGAGTATATATTAAAAATGTAAAAAAGTCTAGCAATAGTAAAATTTTGTTTTTTAATGTAAATAATAGAATATTGTACTATTTGATATTAAGGGTTAATTTGTACAAAAATTAATAATTTCTTTAGGATTTGTTTCGATTATATTATTTGTACATATTGTTAAATATGTTTTCATCATTTTTTTGATAAAAAATAGTAATTTTAATTAAAAAAAATTGTATTTTAGATAATGTGATATATATTATTAATTAATAATCATTACTATTTAGTAATAGTGATTATTAATTCTAAAGAAGGAGAATATTTGTGAGAAAAAATTTGTTTATATTATTAGTTTTGGGGTTAGCGTCTTGTAATCTAGATTCTAAATTATTGGATAATAAAGAAAGACCTGATAATTTTTTAAAAGATGTTGTAAATAATGTTCAGGATTTTGTGAATAACGTTCAAGGTGATGAACCAATAAAAGAAGATGTTGTTAATAAAGTTTCTGTTGAAAAAGTAGTAAGAGGAGATTCTGTAATAAAAGATGAGAAAGGGGAATTAATATCTGCCCTTATAAATGATATTAATAGTGTTATGAGATTATTAAATCAAGATAAGGCTGAAGTTGAGGATGCAAATCAATATGGTATGAAGGATAAAGTGTTTAAATTAGTGTTAAATGCTGTTAATAATAAGACATTAGATCATGATGATAATAAGGAAGTAAGACGATTATTTTATTCCTCTTTGTTATACAATAAAGAAAGAATAAAAGATTTTGCAGAAATTCTTAAAAAAGTAGAAGCGGATAATACAAATAAGGGTACATGGATTTACGATATAATGAATACTGTAGTAGTAGATCTTCAGTTTGATTTTGAGAGAATAATTAATAAATTAGAAAAGAATAGAGATAAACTTGATAAATTGAGTCTTGTTGATTTAAGAGAAATTAAATCAAAGCTTGAAGAAATTCAATTACAGAAATTAAATTGGAGGAAAGCCGTAGATAGTCTTATTTCATCTTATAAAGCTAAGACAGATGGAATTAGTTCTGATAGTAAGAAATTGATAGAGCATATTGAGAAAAGATATAAAGATCTTATTAAAGTTAAAATTCCTGAAATGAAGGCGGTATCTAATAGGATTATATCTATTCTAGATAACAATTAAGTTAATTTATATAATCATTTAAAATACAAAGGAAGGTAGATTAATAATAGTCTATCTTCCTATATTTTTGTTGTATAAATGTATTTTAGGTGAAGTTTGGTAGAAAAAATTTTTTTATATGTATTGTAAAAAAAAGAGTCTTTGGCTTATTAAATTTTACTCTTATAATAACGGTTAGCCTTAAAGTTTTAGCCCGCGTTTATTAATAATTTTATGGGTTGATATAATAAACAATATATCTTTTAATATTAAAGATTATATACTGTAAAGAAAAAATA
>NZ_AYOU01000130.1 GCF_000500065.1 Borrelia hispanica CRI
TTAAATTCAGAGTGTTTTAAATGTTCCTTCTGGTTTTCTATCAAATCTAAAAGTTCATAGTAATACTGGTTATTAAATACCTTTTTATATTCTAATTTCTCTTGCCTTTTTAAATACTCTTTCAATTTTGGTATGAGAATTTCTATCTTTACTTTTTGTCTCAATTGATCAAGTAGTATGCTAAATATATTGTTTTTAAGATCTTCATATTGTGATTTCAGATTTTCTGTTTTTTTGACCGTCTTCTTTAAATTCGCAACAATGACGCTCAAATCCCCATATCTCTCTTGTTCTATAATAAAATGGGGCTTGGGTCTATATTTTTCATATATAGACCCCATCTTGGCTTCTAAATCTGCACTATCATATCCTTCATTTTTTAATTCCGTTACTACACTTTCTAACACCAATGAAAGCTTCTCTTGTTTCTCTTTCAATGTTACGCATCTTTTATCTTCTCCCCTTTTAGTATCTCCAATATAGCATCTCTCTATTGCATTCTCAGCATTCTTCAGTTTCCTCAATAAGTCAACTTTTACTTCTTTTTCTAAATTAAGTTTAAGAATATTATAGAAGAATCTCGTCTTAAAATTACATTTATTTGCATATTTCTTCAATTGAAAATCTTCGATTTGACTTGTACACTTTTCTTCTTTTTTATTCTTATTATATTTATTATATAAAGACTCCGCTTTTTCTACACTCCCCTCTTTATTGAATTTGCTTTTAAAATGTTCATTAACGCGCTTTTGGAATCTTTTTTCTTTTTTTATTTTGAAACTTTTATTTATTAATCTATTACATTCTTTTTTGTTGTATTTGAGTTCATAATAAACTTCAGTACCCATATTAATTCCTAAATGTTGATAATAGTTATTTGTTACTTGAAATTCTTTGCCTAATTTGTATAGATATTTTTGTAGTGTTTTAATAGTAGTTTCTTTCTGTCCGTTACGTTTTAAGTTACCATTAAAGTAATAAAGTAGATCACCTTGTGTATATTTTTCATATTTGTGATTGGTATAATCAATTGTTGATATTAATACTATTAGTTTGTGTTGGTATTTATTGTTGCATTGTGTTTTAGGCTTGTTAGCTTGTTGATTCCTCATTTTATCTCCTCTTATGATTACTTATTACTAGTAATAATAACCTAATTATTAGTAATAAGTAAATCTTAACTTAGTAAAAAATAAAAATTATTTTTATATATAGCAAAAATAATAATATCAAAAATGAAAATTTGCAAAAACATTATTATTGATGTATAATTATGAATTATGTAATCATAAAAGGAGTTAAAGCAATGATAAAAAATAATGTTGCAAAAACAAGCAATCAAAATACAACAATGAATCAAAAGAGAATAAACTTTTTAAATAACCTTAAAACTTTGAGGATGAGTTTGGATGGAGTGAACAAAAATCTTAATGGATATGGATATAAGTATCAAGATTTTAATGAAATAGTAAGGGAAGTTAAGAATGTTATTAAGGAAAATAATCTAGATATTGATTTTGTACAAGTTCCAACTTGTAAAGTTATAGGCAATAATACAATCAGTGTTGTTACAACAACATTTTATAATTCTAGTGGGTATGAATATTCATTTGATACACCTCTATATATAGAGGAATTGAAATCTATTGGAATCAAAAGTCAAAATACGTGGTCTCAGCTTGTGGGGTCTGCAATAACTTATTTCAAACGTTATGCACTAGTTGCATATTTGTCAATAGAAAGTGAAGTTGATACTGATGCTAGTAACTTAGATCTTGAACAAAGAAATAATAAAAGACAAATTGAAAATAATACTTCTAATAGCAAAGATAGCAGCGCAATCAAACCATCTGTAGATATAACAAAATCAAAATCAATAGAAAGTAGAGTACAAAACAAACAAGTTGTTAATACTGACCATTCTAAATCCAAAGTTAAACATAATGTTAATATGAATAAATTTAAGTATTATCAAAACTTACTAATAGCATCAAGAAATATGTATAGATTTTTAAGTGATAAACCATTTAGTAGTTTGTCAGAAATAAACGATTATCTTGAGTCTGTTAAATCGGGAGATGATTCTAAATTACTYGARTACTTTAATAAAAATAAAACGTTAAAGAGTATTGAGTATTGGTGTAATTTAATTAAAGAATACTTTACTAAAAGTAGTAGAGATTTAAGTAATCTTGAGAAGTTTAATATATTTATGGCATTTGATTCAGATAAAGTTGGAAATAGTCCATTGAGATTATTTAGTCAAATGTCTATGAGCAGAGAATTCCAATGTTTATTCAGGTTAACTTGATGATTATAAATAATAAGCCCCATCAGGGGCTTAAATAATTAATTTTTTAATTTTGAATATCTTCTAT
>NZ_AYOU01000131.1 GCF_000500065.1 Borrelia hispanica CRI
ATTGAAATAAGTAAACTTAGGATAATGTGGGTCTTTAACTTTTTTTTGTGTACGTGTTAAGAATACTTGCAAATACATAATATAATCAGCCAACTTAGCTTCATAAGTACTAAGCTCTTTAAGAGATTCTGTTTTTGGAAGTGTTGGTTCTTCTATTAATGAAGCAATAGTAGTACAAGAAATTATAAGGAAAAGAGAAATTAATCTTGATAATAGAATTATCTTTTGAATTTTTATATTAAGCCTCCTTTAATATCTTTATATAAGAATTCATAATCTTATTTCTTTTACTTCTAAGTTGAGATATATATTTTGCAGTTTC
>NZ_AYOU01000132.1 GCF_000500065.1 Borrelia hispanica CRI
ACTCCTCAGGCTGGGGTCATTAAAATTAAACTTCTTGGCACTATAAAAACTAATTTTACTGCATTTATTACTCCTAGCACCCCTAAAGGAAACAGATTAAAACGCATTAAAGTACGTGAAACTAAAGAAGGATTTCAAACTGCATATAAATTCCTAACATTTAATTTCCTTCCTAAGGGATATTCACAATCAATTTATTCATTTATAAAAAACCTTATCCCAATAGGACGGACACTTAAACTATATGATAA
>NZ_AYOU01000133.1 GCF_000500065.1 Borrelia hispanica CRI
TAGAAAATATGTTTATCTTAAAGTAAAGTACAAAATTGACCTTCAAAATCATATTTATCTTAACATCGACTCACGTATTAGAGACATATATAAACGTATTGTAAATAATAATTACACGGATATGGGTATCAAATTTGAATATCAAGATTTCTTTGCTCCTGTAAATGAAATTAAAGGTATTAAAGGCTTAAAAATATCTGCCGTACTCAAAGACGATGACAAAACTCAAATTTCAAGCATTAATGATTCAGAATTTAAAGAAAATCAAGATATAGATGTTAAGCCTGAAGAATTGCTTATATTTAATCTTACAGACAACCTATTCATTGATATTACATCTTAAGACATAAGGAATATAAATATGATACCTAATTTTCTTAAAAATACAGAAATTGCTAAGTTAATTCAAACTGAAACCAACTATGCTAATGTACTTCTTGCTGAACTTAAAAGTCTAAATTCGAACTTTACTAGTATTAATGCCACAAAACACTGCTCATCAAGATTTATTGCTATATGGTTATCTCAACTCTTTAGAATTTTTTATGCTGAAAGTCAACCTCTTGCATCACTTACATCAAATATTGACAGTGTGCTTTTTGCTTTACGACATATTGGTACCGATGAATCATTTATAAGACTATTTAAGGCTTTTTTACACGTTGATATTGAAATTACAACTCCTCAGGCTGGGGTCATTAAAATTAAACTTCTTGGCACTATAAAAACTAATTTTACTGCATTTATTACGCCTAGCACCCCTAAAGGAAACAGATTAAAACGTATTAAAGTACGTGAAACTAAAGAAGGACTTCAAACTAAACATAGATTTCTAACATTTAATTTTCTTCCTAAGGGATATTCACAATCAATTTATTCATTTATAAAAAACCTTATCCCAATAGGACGGACACTTAAACTATATGATAAAGATAATACAGAAATTATTACTTTTAATTAAGGAGATCAACAATGTCATCTGAAGAACAAATTTTAATTGACAATGAAGAATACATACAAATTAACAAACTAAATAAAATTGGTGATATTAAAGACCAACATTTAATGTTGATTGATGATGGGGTTTCTAGTTGTCATGCAATTACATATGCGAACTTCTTTGACAAAACTAGAGACAAAATCTTTAAAAATGATGGTCTTGAATATTTTAAAGAAGTTATTAAAGACACTATTGCTACAGAACTTATTAATAATGAAGACTTTATTAATAAAGCTTATAGCAAGCTACTTACCAAAATTTTAAATGATGATTCTAGTAGTATTTCTAATATCTTTAGTCAAGTAAAGAGCAGACTTACAAATAGTATGTCAAGTTCCAGACTAAATAAATCTGATTATTTTGTTACTACAAATGGCTATGGTACATTACAAAAATCATCTATTCCTGAATACTTACTTGGTCCACCATCTGATTTCACATTATCAAGGACCAGAACTACAAGTAGTTCAATTGCAGAATACGACCTTAGAAGAAGAGCTTATGTCATAGATATGACTTCAGAGTACTCAAATCAAGACGTTATATTAAGATTTTATTCATCTGATGATGACAAACCCATTTATTTAGACATACTTGTAGATGCAACTATTAATGCATCAGGGACTAAATATGCAAAACGAATATATACTCAATACGCTAGTGAATCAGGCAAAGGATTAATATATTATCTTGGTACAAAAAATGCTTTGGTAGATACTCTTATTCCTTTGTTTCAGGGTTGGTATATACAAAAACGTGGATACTCATCATCAAGTTACGATACAGTTCCTAGACTTGTTAAGCTTTAAAATATTATCTTTATATTTATAGCAAAAATTAATTTTAGCTATATAGTTATAGATACAAATTTTTAAAGAAGAGGTTAAAGCTCATATGAATGACATTGACACAAATAATTTAATACAACTTTTACTTGATATTGATGGTACTAAGTTATTAATTATTTCTGGTTTAATTTTGAGTACTGTACTCTTACTTAAACCTGTGCTTAAAGATATATTACATATCTTAATAGAAAAATTTAAAAATAAAAATAAACAAAATAATAATAATGATGATGGGGGTCAGATATGATTCTTAATAAAGAATCTTTAAACGCATCTTTAAATGCAATCTCAAATTTAATTGATTCATTATTCAATTTTAAAGATGCTACTTTTGACAGACGTGATAATCAAGCATTCTCATTATTACACCAATTCTATTTGGAGTATGAGCATATTTATACTAAAAACATGGAAATTTTAGATAATGCTTTAACACCACAAATAAAATTGGCTATTGAACCTATTCAAACTAAAATAAAAAAATTTATAGAAAAGGTCAATAGTAATCCTGATAATATACAATTACCATCAGAAATTACATCTCATGAAAAGGAGTATAAATGAATTTAAGTACAGCAAAAATAGGTATTGATATACTAAATAAATTTACAGAACTTCTACAAAAAAATAATAATGATAAAAACACATCCACTTATACCAATATCTTTTTAAAAGTAGTTAATTACATTTTTTCTTTATATGAAGCAAGTATAAATAGAATGGAACAGAATGAAGCTATTAAACTATTATCTGAACTTGAAGAGATTATAAGAATCAATATTGAAATAATAAAAAATTCTGAAGAGTATTATAATCAAAATGAAACTGCAAAATATATATCTCAACTTAGAAGTAAAAGAAATAAGATTATGAATTCTTATATAAAGATATTAAAGGAGGCTTAATATGAAAATTCAAAAGATAATTCTATTATCAAGATTAATTTCTATTTTCCTTATAATTTCTTGTACTACTATTGCTTCATTAATAGAAGAACCAACACTTCCAAAAACAGAATCTCTTAAAGATCTTAGTACTTATGAAGCTAAGTTGGCTGATTATATTATGTATTTGCAAGTATTCTTAACACGTACACAAAAAAAAGTTAAAGACCCACATTATCCTAAGTTTACTTATTTCAATTCAGAAGAACTTAAAGACGAACATACTGTTGAGAATTTAAAGTTCAATATCAAATTATTTCAAGATTATATCACCATCACTAAACCTATTGCTCAAGATGTATA
>NZ_AYOU01000134.1 GCF_000500065.1 Borrelia hispanica CRI
TAAAAACACCTTAAGGAGATATAAATATGATTACACAATTTACAACTGATTTTATTCACCAGTACAAAGATGCAAAAGGCATGAAATCAATGCTAGATTATATTCACTTAACGCCATCTCAAATAACAACTATTTTAAAAGAAACTTTTAACCAATTATCTAGTGTGTTTATGACACAGAATTTCTTAATTTTATGCCCACGAATGGATTTCAAAGGACAAGGATATGTCCCACAAGGATTTTTTATTCAAGCTAAAAGTGAACTAATAAATATGAAATATAATACTACTTGTTCAAAACGTCCTATAATTGATTACTACACTCGTAAATCTACACATGTAAGTTATAATCCTACTTTCAATGATGAGATTATTACATTAAATAATGCAAGATTAGTTAGTGGATATTCAGAACTACTTAAATGGTCATTTAATGTGCCTTTTGGAAAATCCATATTTCCACATACTAGCAATTTAGCAAAACAACACATAACTAATAGGGTAAAAGAAAGTGTGCCATTTAGTGTTTACAGCCCATCTTTTGGATTTATAGAAATAGTTGCTATTACTTCTCTTGATCTTAAAGATACAGTATATCTTGATGAGGTTGAAATTAGTGTAACATTAGAAGTTCTCAAAACATTTACAAAATATAAAGGATAAATTAATGGAACCTAGACTTTTAAAATATGACTTTAAAATAGAATTCCATGATCAACCTAAAATCTATGAGATACCTAAAAAAGAAAATGAAACTCAAACTGAAAAAACTAAAAAAAAGAGCATACCTAAAGAAAAACCAAAGGAAGAAACCAAGACTGAAGAAACTGAAGAAAAGAAGAAAAATACAAACGAACCTAAAATTATACTTCGAACTACAGATGGCATACATATAGACATCCAAATATCTGATGTATATACAAGCAATAACTATATATGTTCTAAACAAGCAAAACTAACTATTTGGAATTTACCTATAGATTTTACTGATAATTTACAAGCTGGTAATATTGTCACAATATACTATAAAAAATTTGCAGAACTTAAAGATTATGACTTTATTATGTCTGGGTACTTAGGTACACCTATGAGTACTGATTATCCTAGTGGTGATTTTAGTGTTGATTTGGAAATTCATTTAGCATCAAAAAGCAATTATTTTCACAGAGCACTCAACCCAAATCAATTTCAAGGCATGACAGTAGAAGACGCTATCAAATCAGCCTTTTATGGTAGAAATATTATCAATATGACTTATGAAAACAAGAAACGCATAATAAATGAAAGTTTTTGTGCAAACACTCCTGTTGAATTTATTGAAAAAATAACTAAAAAGTATGTCCAAAGCGTTAGAACAGATATTACACCTAAAGACCATACACAACT
>NZ_AYOU01000135.1 GCF_000500065.1 Borrelia hispanica CRI
ATCAAAGAAGCATCTATTAATACTACTGATATCGAATGTAACTATATATTCACAAATTACGTACCGATACAAACAGAAACAGATAAAAAAGAAGAAACAGAAAAAAATAAGCCTATACAAAAGGATAAAAATCTAAAAACAGAAACACCTACAATAGATACAGAAAAAGAGGAAACAAAAGAAAACACAGATAAAGACTATGAACCTCTTGAAGATTATCTTCTTGAATTTATACCACAACAAGAAGTCACTATAGGTTCAAATATAAATATTAGGTTCATATATTGGCATGCCAAGATTATGTATACACATAAACTTAAAGTTGGTGATAAAGTTAGTTTTATTGATGGTACTGGTAATAAAATTAAGAGCACTATTTCACAAGCTGATGCTGTATTAAGTAATATTGGTGAATGCTCTCTTATACTCAAGCTTTATGATGATACTAATTACTTAAATATAAAAGGAGAAGCTAGATAAATGCATTTAAATTATGATATTTATAGAATGAATAGCCAAATGGCTGGTTCTGCATTAACACAAGAAGAAATTAAACTATGGATTTATAAAAATATTTTTATCTCTACAATAGGAATTATCAAATCTTTTAATTCTGAGACTCAAGAAGGTGTTGTATTACTATCCCTTTATAAAAATATAGAAATTCAAACTCGCTGTATATCAAATATGCATTTTAATCTACAAGAAAATGATGAGGTTATTCTTTTGCAAAGTAGTATCAATCTTTTTGATATTAATGATGATAATGATGATAATTATTATGATAAAAACTATTTCTATATATTACGACCGATTAATATGCAAAATGCAGCTATTAAAGTTGATAATTTTTCTATTCACACAAAAAACCTTATGGAAATCAAAAATAACAATATAACTTTAAAGCAAGTATTAGAAGAAATTGTTAATTGCTTATATAATTTAAGAGTTTCTGGACAAGCTACGATTGAACCTAGTTTTTACACATATGTTAACAATATACAAACTAAAATAAATATGTTACTTAAATAGTTTTTAACAAAAATAGTATTATACTTCCTTTTATTGGTTAAAGGTTAAAGATAATTAAAAAGGATAAAGGACATAAAGATTGGATATCAAAATTGACAATGATTTTAACTTAACATTTAATTCAAATTTACAGATCGTTGATAATATAGAAGAACAAAAACAACGATTATTTACATTTTTAAAGATTCCAAAAGGCAGTCTTTTCTATGATAATCAATGGGGTTTAGATTATTCACACATTATAAAGCTTATCAAGATAAGCTCTTTAACGCAAATCAAAACTTACTTATTTAATGTTATACAAGATCTCAAAATTGACATTGTAAATCTTGACGTAAACATACAATCAAACACAATAAGCATTGTCTTTCACTTCCCAAATGACACTCTAAATATGGAGGTTAAATTATGAGCATCCTATTTGATTCTGATTTTGGTATTTTAAAACAAAATATTAAACAAATAGTTGAAACTAAACGTGAGAACTTACGAAATATGCATAGAATTGTAATTAATGACGGCCCCTCATCCATTTACAACATTATTGCAACATCTCTTGCAACTATAGAAGAACAAATTATTAATGAAGTTAATATACTCTTTTCTAAAATTAGCCCTGGGGGTGAATACTTTAAAGCTATAGAAGACCACATTAGTATCAAAAGCACAACATTTAATGCTGTACATACAGCTTTAACTTCTATTGACGGAATAGAATATGCAAATATCATAAGCACAGCTGGTAAAGCTAATATTTATCTTATATTAAATGAATCACTACTAGATTCAGCTAAAACTAATATCATCAACTCTAATTTTAAATCAACACTTTGGCAAACACTATACAAAACTATTCCTAGTGGCACTATTCTAGAAGGCAATATTAATATTGATGGCCTAAACCAACAAAATCAACTCAAATCATACAAAGTATCCTTAGGCGCTAGAAAATATGTTTATCTTAAAGTAAAGTACAAAATTGACCTTCAAAATCATATTTATCTTAACATCGACTCACGTATTAGAGACATATATAAACGTATTGTAAATAATAATTACACGGATATGGGTATCAAATTTGAATATCAAGATTTCTTTGCTCCTGTAAATGAAATTAAAGGTATTAAAGGCTTAAAAATATCTGCCGTACTCAAAGACGATGACAAAACTCAAATTTCAAGCATTAATGATTCAGAATTTAAAGAAAATCAAGATATAGATGTTAAGCCTGAAGAATTGCTTATATTTAATCTTACAGACAACCTATTCATTGATATTACATCTTAAGACATAAGGAATATAAATATGATACCTAATTTTCTTAAAAATACAGAAATTGCTAAGTTAATTCAAACTGAAACCAACTATGCTAATGTACTTCTTGCTGAACTTAAAAGTCTAAATTCGAACTTTACTAGTATTAATGCCACAAAACACTGCTCATCAAGATTTATTGCTATATGGTTATCTCAACTCTTTAGAATTTTTTATGCTGAAAG
>NZ_AYOU01000136.1 GCF_000500065.1 Borrelia hispanica CRI
GCAACATTTACACGTAAACTATAAAATACCTCATCATTATTGCTTTTTTCTTGTGATATATCAGCAAGTTTGACATTTTGTATCTCTACTCCTCTACAACCAGTTATTGATAATATGTATACGAACCATCCAGAAATTGGGTCTATAGATTGAAGTTTTGTGATGCAGCGTTTTACAAGTTTTATTGTCTTTTCATTTAGATAGAATCTTATAGGAGTGGATTTGGGTTTAGTATTTTTAGTTTTAAGTTTACTTTTAATTAAAGACAATTCTTTGCTTAAATTTTCATTTTCTTTTACTATGTCTTTGAGTGTTTTATTAACTTTGTTAGATAAGTTCAAGTTAGTATCATTCATAAAGTTTACTTATTAACTAATGATTTTAAAAATTATAAAATGGTTAATTAATAGTTTAACAAATACTTATAAGTTTAGTCAATTTTTTGGGCCTTTCATTGTATGTTAAAAATGGCATGTAGTTTGATTGTAATTAGTAGAAGATATAGTTTTAAATATTTTTGGGATAAATATCTAAGATACTTATTCCTATTTTTTACAAATACTTGCTTTTTTGCTTCCTATTTATTTGATACTCCATTTTAAGCCTAAGACTTTGTGCAATGGTAATATCTTTCCTCTATCTTTCTTTTGTTAACCTACTTTTTATCATAGGTTAACATAAAGTCAACTTCCTTCACTTTTTATAAACTTTTAATTTATTACTTTCTTACAATAAAATCAAAAATCATCTTTTATTCTTGAAATCCTAATTGTTTTAAGTTGTATAAAAATTTCTTCAGGATTGCCATAAGCGAGAAATATGTCCCTGAAAGCTTGCGCAAAGAATAAAAATATCTGGTTTTCTTTAGTGCCATATTTCTTTGTATCTTTACATAAAGGATTGTTGTAACAATCAATGGCATCGCTTATATATTCCTTTAAAGTTTTTTCAGGTGCATTTTCTGCTCTTCTTTTCTCTAGCCAATTATAAGCTTCAGTCCAATCTTTATCTAGTTCTTTCTTCTTTTCTGGCTTATCTTTAATCCAAGAAATAAATGTATTATAGTTGGTTATTCTGTTTCTATAGTAGTCAATATTTGCTACTTGTGTTTTACCACTGTCATGTTTGTTGGTTTTTTCTCTTTCTTCTTCTGTATGTTTGTTAAATCCATGAATAATGGTATTGAAACTCTTATTTTCTTCCGTTTGTGGTGTTTGTTTAGTTGGTGTTTGTTTAGTTGGTATTTGTTTAGCTGGTGTTAAACTTATTCTTTCGTGTACTTTTAGTTTATCTGTACAAGAATAGACTAGTATTAGACTATAAATTAGTATGTGTTTTAAATATTTATACATATAATATTCTCCTTGTTTTTAAGTATACTATTAGTTATTTTGGTTTGTATAGGGATTTTTAAAAAAGATTTGCTTTTAATTTTATCTTTATTCTCCTATTTCACAATTACTTGATGCTTGATCATTAAAGTGTTCTAAATTATCACTATTACTTTTAAAAAAACCTTTTAAACTTGGAAAGTTTGATGTTTTGTTATAAAGTTTATGTTAACTAAAATTAATTTTTGTTAATTTAGAAGGTTGAAGAGATATGAATAAAGTAAAAAGAGCATATGAAGATTATGCCATGTATTTTGAAGAAGGTCGATTAAATGATGCTGAAATAGCGAAAGAGCTTTGTGTTTCACGAGCTAATGTATGTAAGATGAGACAAAAATGGGAGATTAGTCAAGATAATCCAAAAGAGTTTGATAGTGATAATAAAATAACCATTTGTAAAACTACTCTTAATAGTGTCTTAGATCGAGTACTTGAAACCAATGCCAAAGCACGTGAGCTTAAAAGTCAATTTAGTATAGCCAAAAGTCAACTTGGGCTTAAGTTTATGAAGGCATTTAATAATTATTTAGAATTAGAACTTGAGGATTGTATAAAAGAAATAAATCTATTGGAGAGAGAGATTAAAGTGATTCAAAATAAAGGAAATAGTAGAGAACTTCAAGATAAGAAGATTAAGCTTAAAGATTTAAAACGTGAGAAAGAAGATAAAACAATGAAGTTATGTTATGAAACAATGAAGAAACTCAAAATTGCAGACTTAGATGAGGGTAGATTTAAGTTTGGAGGATAAGTAAATGGATATATACAGTAGTAGCATTTTTAAGTCTCTGCAAAGGGAATATAAGCGTGAATTTGGGATTGATATTGCGTCTTTTATGAAGCCAAAATCAGTAGTTGTTGATTTTAAAAGCTTTGAAAATAAGTTTTTGACTAAAAAACAACGTAAAGTGTTACGTGATATTGAAAAGAATAATCAAAACAAAGTTATTTTATCAGGTGGAATTGCAAGTGGTAAAACATTTTTGGCTTGTTATTTATTCTTAAAAACTTTACTTAAAAATAGGCATCTTTATAGGAAAGGTACCAATAATTTTATATTAGGCAACTCACAGAAGGCATTAGAAATTAATGTTATAGAACAGTTTGAAAATCTTGCTAATATGCTTAAAATACCTTTTGTTCCCAAATATTCAAATACGTCATATTTTGAAATTGATTCTTTAAGGGTTAATTTATATGGTGGTGATAAAATAAGAGATTTTGAAAGATTTAGAGGATCGAATTCTGCTGTTATTTATGTTAATGAAGCAACAACGCTGCATAAAGAGACATTAAAAGAAGCGCTTAAGAGACTAAGAATAAAACCAGAATTTATTGTTTTTGATACTAATCCTGATCATCCGGAGCATTATTTTAAAACAGATTATATTGATAAGAATACAATATATTCTACATATAATTTTACGACATATGATAATGAGGAAATTTCAAAGGAATTTATAAAGACCCAAGAAGAACTTTATAAAGACTTTCCAACATATAAAGCCAGTGTACTACTAGGAGAATGGGTCGCAAATAATGATGCGATATTTCGTAATATTAATATTATTGAAGACTATGAATTTAAAAGTCCTATAGCGTATTTAGATCCTGCATATAGTAGTGGTGGGGATAATACTTCTCTTTGTGTTTTAGAGAAGGTATCGGATAAGTATTATGCATTTATATTTCAAGATCAAAAACCAGCTGTTGATCCATATATTATGAATACAATAAAGGTAATAATGGGGAATTTAAATGTTAATACACTTTATATTGAAGATAGAGATGATATTAAAGGATCTGGGGCTTTGACACGTGAATATGTTAGACTTCGAGATAATATGGAAAATTACTTTAGAATTGCACCAACAAGACC
>NZ_AYOU01000137.1 GCF_000500065.1 Borrelia hispanica CRI
CAAGAATTGTTTCTTTATTAACACCATTTACTTATAACAAGATGCATTTATTAGATTATAGTAGTCGTTCTGCATTTAGTGATATTTATTCATATAATGGAGATGGCAAAGTTCATGATGATGCTCTTGATGCATTATCAGCTGCATATTTAATTATGTCTTTAAATTATCGTGATAGAAGTCAACATTTTACTAAATTTACTTTCATTTAGCTTATAAATTATTGTATAATAATTACATAAGGAGATTCTTTATGGAGTATATGCAAATGGAGCCTGTAATTACTAGGCAGATGGTATTAAATGAGCTTGTAAAAGCTGGTATTAAGAGAGATATTGCGGACGATTTATCTTATAGATACTATAAAAATGAACTTACTACTAAAGATCTTCAGTATTTAAAAGAAAACTTTGACATCAAATTAAAACATTTAGAAGAAAAAATTTTTGACACGAAAGAAGAACTTATTAATAGAATGGATAGTAAGTTCACTGAACTTGATAATAAGATAAATACTGTTGAAAATAACTTAAAATCAGAGATTTCTCTTGTAAGAAAAGATATGGAACTGAATAAAATAGAACTTGATACTAAGATAGATAAATTTGCATCAGAGGTTAAAGGAACATTTAAATTACATGCATGGATGTTTGGAACTATTATTACCATTAATGTAGGAATATTTCTAGCATTAATATCTATGCTATATGCATTGTTTATAAAGTAAATTTAAATAAATGAATATTTCTTCTATCTAAAGAATAAGTTTAAATTTTTTTTGCAATTTTTTATAATTTTTGCTATTATTTTTTAGCAAAAATAAATAATTGATCTATAATTATTTTTTGTATATTGAATAAGGTTAAATAGGGTTGTAAAGGTTGGAGAAATAATGAAATACAATTCTAAAATCAATTCTTATGAATTATATAAACATTCAATATTTTTCAGGAATTATATAAATAATGTTGCAGAAGACGTTCTTCACAATGGGATCAACTTAGAAGTTATTTATAGTACTGCTTTAAGTGGTATTGAAGATACGTTAGATAATCTAAAAGTAGAACTTAAAGAAGCACTGTTGAATTGTATCATAAGTTACAGATTTAATGGTGTTGGCTATATTTTGGTCAAAACAGCAGGAGATGATAATCTTGACTTAAAAATTAATTCAGAATTACCAATTGGATTTGTGTATTTAGATTTTAGTTGTGTGCGAGATAGGGGTTCTAAGTCTTCTTATGTCATATATTCATTCAAAGAAGAGGATGATGAGGGAGTTTTAGTTAGAAAAGAAGTCAAGATCCATAAGAGTCGTTTGATTATATATGAGAATTATGACTATATTTTGGGTTCATATACACCATGTTATACACAAAGTTTTCTTCTAAATGTAGTTCTTTTTGAGACTATCTATCAAGAGATAGATAGAAGGATTCGAAACTACAATTTTTTATTTTACAAGGATGAGTCTTTAGCAGAGATTAATGATGCTATAAGTAAAGCATCTTTGCAATTTAATTTACTTACCAAAAGCAATAAAGATAATAGTTCTGGTATGTTTAAGAAGCTTTTTAAGCGCAATTCTGATGATGGTAGTGTTGATAATAGTGGTGATGAGAGTGTAAAGAGGGGTACCAATATCTTGAATGCACTAAACAATGATTTGTCCCTCGAACTTGAGAGACTAAAATCCAATTTGAATAATGATGGGATATTCTATTCTGGAAGTGAGTCTGCACATTTAGAAGTTATGAAATATGAACTTACTTTTTTGAAAGATACTTTAGAACTTGTAAAAGCAAAAATAGGAGCAGATACTAAAGAACCATTAACTAGGAGTTTCAATGAACAAACTAAAGGTCTTGGCAATGATGGTAAAGGAGACCGAAGTAATTATTATGATTTTTTGAAGGGGGTGCAAGAACGGATTGAAATTGCGGTAAATCAGAAGCTTAATCAATATTTTGGTCTTGATATGAGATTCAATTCTCTAATTCTTTTGAGCGAAACTGACAAGATTGAGCATGATATCAAATTACTTGAACTTTATGAGAAATATAAGAGTGCTATAGGTTATGAAGAATTGTCAGAAAAGTCAGTTGAACTTTTGAAAGATAAATTGTTTTTTGGAGAAATTTTCTTAGGAGGTCAATAACGAATGAAAACAGAAACTAAAGAAAACAATAAAGTAGTTAGTAAAAATGTCAAAGTAATTAGCAAAGCTAATAATGTAGAAAGCGAAGTTCCTACAAAGACTATTAGTTTGGACGAATATAATCAGTATATGAAGTATAAAAAGGGACTTGCTAAGAATGATAAGCAGATATTATCAAACAAAGCAGGTAAACCTTTGAGTATAAATCAAAGAGTAGCGCAAGAATTAGCCGAAGTCAAGGCAAAGAATAAAGCAAAGAATCAAATCTTACAAGAAGCCATCAAACTTAATGAAATTGATTCTCTGTCAAAGAAATATTTGAGTAGTCATTTTAACAAGGAGGCGCTGTTATCACGTGGGCACAGCTTAGATGAGATTATGTTAGCGCAAAAGCGAGAACTTGTTAGAAAGTATGTTCCAAGGGATCAAATTAGGGCTATAGCTAAGATAGATAATCTTGAGCATATCAAAGGTACATTATTAGATATGCTTGTAAATCTTGCCAAAACTTCTATAAAAAAGACTACAAAGAACAAAAGTTTTACTACTAAAAGTATTGGTAAATCTGCTATTAAATTTGAAGATAATATTTCTACTGCCTCACCACACTTCAAGTCAAGCAATAACAATGAATTGAGGAGCGGCATTGTGAATAGATATAAAGAACTGTTAAAACTATCTTCAAAGGTTAGGAAAAAAAGATCTAGAGTTTAAGGAGACTAAATGGCAGATATTGCAAAACTAAAAAAGGAATATGAAGATAAGCTTAAAGAAATAAAGTCTTATATGAAGAATCCAAGTGTTGATCCTGGATTGTTTAGTAATAATACTGAATTTAGAGATAAGAATCTGCATTTTGCAGCATCAGGTGGTACTACTACAAGTAGTGTAGATATCATTGAAAATATGCCATCTAAAGGATATCCATATAAGCGTGGTGTCAAATTGGATTTTTCTGATGTTAAATATGAACCAGTTGTAGTACCAGGTGGTGGTAGTGATCTATATGGGATCTGTATTGACATTGATGATTATACAGAAACAGCTCAAGTTGTTCCCATTAACAATAATTTTCAAGGTTGGTTGATCGCTAAAAAGGATAATGCTACGAGTATTGCTATTGGAGATAAATTGAAATTCAATAATTTTGGGGAACTAGAGAAAGATACTAGCTCATCAAGACTCATTAATGCAGTTGCACTTTCTAAAGCTTTTAAACTTAATGAAAATCTTTACATAATACATGTTTCTATATTTGGTAATAGGGCTAAAAGTTAATGAGTGATAAAATCAATGATGTAGAATTGTCTTCTCAAGTAGAGGATACAAAAGAACAAGCTGGTCTTGAGATTGATCTTGAAGATATTGAATCAGAAGTTCAAGTAAATCAAGATAGTAGTTCTCATACTCCTAAAAACAGAAAAAGAAGAGGAGCAGAAGATTTAAGTGTAAATCTCAATAGTCGTTTTGGAGTAGAGAAAGAAAAGCAATACAGATTGGCGTATCTTAGACTTAAGAAGTATACTAAAACAACAACAGAAGATTTGGCTGTAAGAAGTTGTGCAAAGAATGGTTTTCAGGGCAATGCCGATTTTCCTTATATCTTAACGCAAACTATCTCAAGCAGCGTAGACAAATATGAAAATTATCCATATAAAGGTTTTCCATACAAACGTGCCGTTAAATTGAGTTTTGATACTGATGGGTCTGTTTTTGTTGAGACAAGCGATGATTCTAACGTATATGGCATGTGTGTTGATGTTGATGAGTATACTAATACTGCTTGTGTAGTTCCAATTACTAATAATGTTTCTGGTTATTTTATATGTGCAGATTCTAGTATACAATGTGGTGACCATTTAGATTTTAATTCCGAAGGCGAATTGGTAAAAGCCAGTTCTAATTTACCTACTTCAATCAATATTATTGCATTAAGTAATACATATAAGCATGATTTTAGAACTCCAGCTGAACAAAGCGATTCGTCTTTTAGCTCAAGTAGTGATTTTATAATTCATTTTGTCGAAGTCACTATATTTGGCAACAAAGCCATACAAAGAAAAAGCTAAAAATAAAAAGGAGGTTAGAGTATGCCAGATATGAAACAGCTCATCAAAGATTATGAGGACAAAAGAAAAGCTCTGGCGGCTGTTATCAAAGGTGGTAGCAAAGAAGTAGCCGTTAGAAGTAATACTTTTGATTTTAGAAATAAAGGACCAAGTGTTGGCGATGGTGGGTTTACCGCTTCTAGTAGTAATATAAAAATAGAAAACTGGCCTAGTAAAAACTATCCCTACAAATGTGGTGTTAAGGTCGCAACAAATCCAATCAAAGCTAATGAGGTTCACTATGAATCTTATGTTCAACCAGGTGGTGGGGGTGATTTGTATGGAATATGCATTGACATTGATGATTATACAGAAACAGCTCAAGTTGTTCCTATTACTTCTGGTGGTTATCAAGCTTGGCTTTTTGCAAAAGACGCAACAATCAAAAGAGGCGACAAAATTAAGTTCACCGATAAAGGTGAAGCAGAAAAATCTACTGGTTCAAATACCATTTATAATGCAATTGCTGTAGAAGATACGGTATCTTTACCAGATAATACGTATCTAGTTCATGTGAAATTTGTTGGCAATAATGCCCAATAATTCAATAAAGGAGGTTTGAAATGGAATTATACGAAGAAGATTATTATGAACAAGAAGTTATTCAAGCAACAGAGGAAGTAGAATTACCAAAATTTTACGATTGGTTC
>NZ_AYOU01000138.1 GCF_000500065.1 Borrelia hispanica CRI
TATACGCAATGATTAGTATAAAAAAATTTTTTAAAAACATCAAACATCAAAAAAATGTCAAACAAATATTTAACAATAGTACAAATAATATAATCGAAATAAATCCTAAAGAAATTATTAATTTTTGCAAAAATCATATCTTAATATCAAATAGTACAGAACTTAAAGCAATAGGCATCTTACTTGCTTCTGGTATTCCCTTATCTAAATTCACCAACAAAAACTTTACTATCACTAATTATACAGATGATACTATTACTTACAGATTATCATCCAATTTACAAATTAGAAAGCATACATTGGTAAACTCTAAATTAATTATAAACGCCATTTATTCTCTAAAAGAACATAATTTCAATATTATTACTTGGAAACTTAACAGCATTATAAAAAAACTATTTATTAAAAGCACAACTACTAAACATTTAGAATGTATTTACTATGTTATTTCTAATTCCTTAAACAAAAAGGATAATTTTTATTCTTATGAACCAATTTTAAAAAATCCAAAATACAAAAGCATCAAACTTGTAAATAAAACTACCCCTCTAAATAGTCATAAAAACTTAGTTTTTATTAATTCATTTCAAAATTTACGTATACATACTGCAAATTTACTTTTTTATAAAAATAGCAATAATAAATTACAGTCTACTATTGCTAACCTAATCGAATCCTTTTTCCTCGATCAAAACTCTAACAAAAATATACATAATCTCAAATCACACATTAACCTAAATCTAAAGCAATTAGGTATCTCCTATAAAAATACTCACAAAATGCAAAAACAAATCTTTTCTAACACCTTATTGTCATGAACATCAACTAAATTCACTTATTTTACTTAACAATAAACCCTAAAAACACTATAATATTATATAAGGAGATTTTCATGGAACATATGATACAGCCAGTAGTAACAAGACAAATGGTGTTAAATGAGCTCGTAAAAGTCGGTATGGATAGAGATATTGCGGACGATTTATCTTATAGATACTATAAAAATGAACTTACTACTAAAGATCTTGAACTTCTAAAAATGGCATTCAAATCAGATATTAGAGATCTCAATAATAAAATTGATACTGTTGAAAATAACTTAAATATTAAAATTGATATGAAATTTAATGAACTTGATAATAAAATTGATACTGTTGAAAATAACTTAAAATCAGATATTAGAGATCTTAATAATAAAATTGATACTGTTGAAAATAACTTAAATATTAAAATTGATATGAAATTTAATGAACTTGATAATAAAATTGACACTGTTGAAAATAACTTAAAATCAGATATTAGAGATCTTAATAATAAAATTGACACTGTTGAAAATAACTTAAATATTAAAATTGATATGAAATTTAATGAACTTGATAATAAAATTGATACTAAATTTAATGAACTTGATAATAAAATTGAAATTAACAAAACAGAACTTAATAGTAAATTAAAATTAAATAATTGGATGCTTGGAACTATTATTACAATTAACGTAGGAATTCTTTTAACATTAATCTCAATAATTAATTCAATTATAAATAAATAAACATGAATTACTAATTCTACAAATCTTTAATTAGTAAAATCAATAATTCATATTAATCTCTAATTAGATTTGAATAACCTCTGGCTTAGTAGTAGGCTTTTTAGCTGCTTTAACTTTAGCTGCTTTTGCTTGTGCTTGATCTCGTTGCACAACCTGTTCTTCTGCTTGATCTACAGATTGATCTTTTTGATCTTTTTCTACATCTCCTGATTGATCTTCTAATTGTAACTTAATTTTAGGTTCAACTACCTTTTTTCTTTCTAAATTACCAAGAAAAATTTCCTTATAATCTCTGTAAAGAGTCTCTAAAACACCAGCAAG
>NZ_AYOU01000139.1 GCF_000500065.1 Borrelia hispanica CRI
TTTTTTTAGACTGAATCTCATCGCTCATATAAGTTTGCCAAAATCTATCTCTTCTCAAATAAAGTCTTCTTGTTAAATACTTTAAACTAAATTTCATATCATCTCTCCTTTTGCATTGTGCATCAAAATTTTATCTTTATCTGGATCTTGCTCTTGATATGGAAGCATAATTCCCAAACTAGCAAGAGAAAGTCCTTTAGTAGTCTTAAATCCTTCAAAATTAGTGTTAATTTGTGATCTCGGCGGGCGTACGGCAATATTATCTCCCCTACCCTCTTCGTATAAAGGGTATAAATTTGCAATATCATCACTAGAATCGCTATTTTCAATACTTCCTACATAAGACCGTATTTCTTCTTTAACCTCCATTCTTAACTTTGCCTTTTCTTCTTCTCTTCTTCTGATTCGCTCTCTTCTTTCTTGTTCTTCTTGCCTAAATAACTTCTCTATATATTCTTGTTGTCGTTTGAGTTGCAGTTTGCGTTCTTTTTCTGCTTTCTCTTTTTCTTTTTTTTCTTCTTCTTCGTCTTTCACTTTTTTTGACACATGAAATTTAAAATTTTTGCTTGCTAATCTTATTCTTTCGCCATATTTTTCTTTTTTCGTCGTGTAATTTTTCTTATATTTGTGCGAGTACCAATCTTTGAATCGGCCCTCCCATATGATCTCATAGTCGTTTATTATGCCATCCGTTCTTTTCATCATCATCCACACTTTGTACTTGTACCTGTTTCCAAATTGCTTTAGAAAGTGTTTCAAAATATCTTCGATGTCATATTCTTTCCCATACTCATTTATGGCAGTCTCCAAATTTAGCAGGGCGTTTATGTACGTAGAATCGTTGTTGCTCAGCTCTTTCACCTGTTGCATATAGTTTTTGCTTATTTTGTGCACATCTATCAGTCTAGTTTTTACGCCAATTCGTTTAAATCGCACTTTTTCACTTTTTTGCTCAACTCTTTTTGGTTTTTCACATGAAAGATTTTTTACAGAGTTTTTCTCTAAAGAGTTCTTAGAATTCTCTTTATTTATATTGCTTATATTAGCTTTATTAATAACGTCCGGTGTTTGCACATGCGACATTTTGGTGAGGCTTTTACATTCTTTGAATTTAGGTAATATTCCAAACCTTTTAAGATTTGTGTAATTGAAAGCTGTATTTTCTATGTCTGCATCAAAATTACCGATGATTTTTTTATCATGTAGATTTTCTTTGAGTAATTGTATGAGGTATTCTAGAATTATATCTTTGTGTACATGAGCAAGTTCCATGTTTTGTACATAGTAAGCAATACTTCCTTTTTGTTCACCAAGTTTTCTAATTTTAGATTTTATCAATCCCATATCATTTAAGAGTTTTACATCTCGTTCAAGTGTTCTTTTACATACTTTTTTTAAGGAATCATTTTCTAATAATTTAAGTACTATTTTTTGGATATCACAAGCTGAATATTCTTCAATTCCCATTGATTGTTTATAATTTGTATTTTTAGTATTGATTGCCCAATAAACTTTAATTATTCTGTTATATCGTTTAATCATCTTGATTATTTGCAATTTAACATAGGAAATTCGTATTGTTTGGCTATTATTGGGATTTTTATGAATATTTAGTTCTACAAGGCTTGTTAATATTGCATTTATTTGACCTTTTGGGTCTTGATATTTGAAATTCTTATTATCTTTTGCTATACTTACCATAGGTATTTGAAATTTTTGATCCAAAGTTTAGATTTTCTTTTTTAAAGAATCTTTGGACCTTTGTTTGTATACTATTATATACAAATATTTCACTCTTGACTAGTTTTGCAGTTGGGGTGATTTTTTTATACACCATTCTTTTTATCGAATAAACCTGAGAAACAATTTCTAATAATTTAAGTACTATTTTTTGGATATCACAAGCTGAATATTTTTCAATGCCCATTGATTGTTTATAATTTGTATTTTTAGTATTGATTGCCCAGTAGACTTTAATTATTCTGTTGTATCGTTTTAGCATCTTGATTATTTGCAATTTAACATATGATATTCGTGTTATTTGACTATTATTGGGATTTTTATAAATATTTAATTCTACAAGGCTTTTTAGTATTATATTAATTTGACCTTTTGTGTTTTTATGTTTGAAATTCTTATTATCTTTTGATATACTTAACATATCTTTTGTTTTTTTGATCCAAAGTTTAGATTTCGTTTAATATGAACGAGCTTTGGATTTTAGTCTAATTAGATTTTAGGTTCTATTGGACTTTTATTTTTTATTATATATTAAAATTTTTCTCTTGACTAGTTTTAGAGTCACAATAATTATGTTATTTATTTATATAAAATCTAGGATTAATATTAATAATATGGTATCTTCTTTGACAAAGAATTTTATATTTATCATTAAATATGATAAGTCAAAAGATTTCTAAATATGGTTCGTAAGAGAGTGTTTCGTCATAATGTTACTTCAGGTTTTGGTGATTATAGTAATGAAATTGGGATGAGTTTTGGCTCAATGGAAGAAGTTATGTACAAAATGCACAAATTTGAGACGATTAAACGCATATCACAAGATGATTTGATGAATGGTACTGTAGCTGAGGATGAAGTTAAGGCTATCTTAGAAGATGCTCTTATGAAAGAGGTTTATGATTCAATTATTTTTGGAAAACGGAAGATAGAAAGTATTGCAACACTTTCTGGTAGAACTAAATTAACAGCTATATAGGCTTCATCATTAACTACTGGGATTACGTTATATCGAAAAGTTGTGGAAGCTAAACGTAAATTCGAGGAGCATCAGGAAAAATTGACAAAATTTGAAAAATTATTTTATCAGTTGCTATTGCCTTATAAGTTTTCACATCTATTATTAGATCGTTACATTGAAACTCTGACTCATTATGTGACAATAAAGGATGCACTTCTCAAAGACCATAATATAGTAACAGCATTATTTAAAGGACTTGACCATCCAATTCTTTATGAACCCAATGAGACAGTAATGTTTGTGTCAATTTTGTCAGAAATAGATTTTAGGCGTAAGGGTGATTATATTCATGCATCAATGTTAGCAGGAATTGTTCATTTGCGTCCAGAAGAAGTTGTTGAGATTACTGTTAGTGCTAGTTGAGTCTAAAATATTAGTTGGAAATATTGTTGACAATTTGTATTATAATTTTATACAAAAAACTTACTTGAAAAGTAATTTTAGCTTTGACTTTGATGTCAAAGACCTTGAGTGATAATATAGATAATGAATTTACTGAGCTTGGTAATAAAGTTAAAATTAACAAAACAGAACTTAGTGATAAGTTAAAATTGAATAATTGAATGTTTGGAACTATTATCACACTTAATGTAGGAATTCTCTTAATATTAATTTCAATAATTCATTAGGTTTTTGTTGGGTAAATAAGATGAATTACTAAATTTATAAATTTTTGTAAGTTTAGTAATTCACGTCAAATTATAATCGAATTAATTGTGAGTAGTTTCTGGCTTAATCTTTTTAATCATCTTAATTTGAAATTTATTAGCTTGTGTTTTGTCTTTAATAGTTTTTTATTTTTGATTGTAATTTAATTTTATGGTCAGGTTTTTAACAACAACCTTTTTAAAAATTATCACTAAAAATTTCTTTATGGTTTTTGTGAGTAGTATCTAAAATATTATTTATCGAATGGTATTTTTCATTTTATGGGCATAATCACTACTTATACCTATTCAATTTGATATCGAGATTGTGGTATATGTTTTATCTATTCTATGTTGTATTATGAGCTTTATTAATTAACTAAAATCTAAGATGAATGGAATAAAAACCGCAAGAATTAATGTAATATTTATCTAGAATCGCATAATGCTGTATTCCATTAGAAAATAATATCAATATACAATGTGATAGAAGATATGAAGTTAAAGAAAATCCTGTATCAAATTATATTGTAGATATTACAAAAGGAAACAAGACAATAATGTTAGATACAAATTCTCAAATTTACTTGATGTATTCTTTTTTATTATCCGTAAATTTATATATCACAAAGACAGATAGAATACAAAAAATAAGTATTAATAAAATAAATGTATTTATGATGCTTATCAAACTAGCTAAAACTGAACATGCTATCAATACTAAGAATGAAAATAAACGAGATATTGTACTATTAATAGAAGTTATGGTGCCTAAAATTTTTGAATCTATATTTTTTCTTAAAAAATATTCTAAATTATTAGAATAAAGAGAAACTAAAATTACAAGCAATGTTATTATGGTAACAAACATATAAGTGTATGAAATTATTTTTGTTAAAATTGATAATAAAAATATGATACTTAAAATAACATAAGAATCATATCTTGAATGTCTAATTTTTTTAAAGATCCATGCTCCTACAATATTTGAGAAACGAAATAATATATATATAATGCCAAATATGCTAATAGGAACATTTTTATCAATAAAAATTGCTTGCCAGTATAAATAAAAAGGTTGAAAAAAAAACTGAATAGAGCTGATTAAAATAAGTAATTCTATGAATATTTTAGACCTTAATAACATAATTATATTTTTTTTAAATTGTTTAAGATATAAACTTATATCTTCCTTGTTATAATCTATATTTTTATCACTTGATATGAAAAAAATTGTTATTAAAGATGATATTAAATATAAAGATAATGAAAGAAGATAAATATTTTTATCAATATATAAAAACAATATGCTTCCTGTATATCCACCTAAAATAGCCCCAGTACTTAAAATTATTTTCATAGATGATATAAATGCTTTTAACTTTTTAGAATTATTTTGATATATATGAGTAAAACTAATATCAATTGTACCAGTATTAACCGCAGATGAGACACCATATATAAACCAAGCAATACAAAGCTTTATAAACGATGATGTTTGAAAAATAATAAAATAAGCAATCATTGATAAAAAAATTGACGATAAATAAACAATTTTCCTGTCAAAAATGTCTGATATTATGCCTGAAGGAAGCTCGAAAAAAATAATTGCTAACATATAAAACATTTGCACTATAGCAATATCTCTTAGTTGCAAACCTTTATTTATTAAAATAATAGTTAAAACAGCATGTGGTAATGTTCTTGCAAATTCTGATAAAAATAATGAATAAAAATAATATCTTTGATGTTTATCTTCTATCATAAATTTTTATTACACTTGCAAAATTTATTTTTTTTAACATTAATTGAATGTAATGAAAAATCATGATTGCTAATGCCAATTCTTTTGTTTAAAGAATTAATGTTTTTATATTCACCACCAAAATAAAATATTATATCAATAATAGCCATACTTGAGGCAATTGCATTGTTTGTAAAAAAAGAAGGAGCTTGATAATCCTTATTTGCAAGTGTTATTTTGTCTTCTATTATAGAAGATGATGATGTTTTTACAACCCCAATATCAGTACAATAAGAACAAGAAGAAATATTAGGAATATAAAATGGACCAATAACCGAAAAATCATTAAGATATCCAATATTTATAAATGGAACAGAATGATCAATACAAAATTTATTAATTAAAGGTAGACAATAATCATCATCTGCTGACAATACTATTAAAGATGGTTTAATTTTTGAATTACACAAAATACTTTCTAGTAACTTTGTTGAAACTTTTTGTTTATATTTTTGGGTTTTAATAGTTTTATTTATTGATTTTATTTTTTTTTCAATTATATCTACTTTATTAGCCCCTATAAAATCATAATCAAATAAAAATTGTCTATTTAAATTAGATTCTTCTATTTTATCTTCGTCTATAAAAGTTATAAGTCCTAATCCTAAAGTAGAAAGAGAATAGGTCATAAAATTGCCAATACCGCCACATCCAATGATAATAATATGCTTTTTTTCTAAATTGAAATTTTCTGGATTTGTTAATAAAAGATCTAAGAAATATTTATTTTTTAAGTAAATGTTATTTTGAGCATGTGTATGTGTATAAAAGGGAATTAATATTTTATTATCTAAAGCTAACTTAATAATTTTATTATCAATATGGTTTTCAGTAGCAAACGATATTAATTCTTCGTATGTTTTTTTCTCCTGTGCAAATATTACAATGTCTAGTAGCTTTTCAAAAAGATTATCATCTACTTCAATTTGAAATTGCCCTAAATTAACAAGATTGCCCGAAGTGGATTTATTAAAGAATGAAGTTGGATTTTTTATATAAATCATTTTTATAACCTCTGAATATTTAAAATCAAGCATACAAAATGATGATAAAAAATTTTGTATGCTTGATTTTAAATATTAGTTAAGTGTTTTTCCACGCATGACAGCTACCTCCACTAAATATATTTTTTATAATATTAAAAAATATATTTAATTTCAAGATGTTAAAAGAATATGTTTGTATTTAATTTGATATTTTTATTTTTAATTTAAAATAATTAATTTAATTTAATCTCATTCTATCCTTTTAATGTATTTAATTTTTAAATTATAGCATTTCATAAAATACAATATAGAGGTATCATTGGTTTTCATAGGTTACTTAACTATGCATTTAATACCAGAGCTTTATTGATCTTTTTCCTAATCATACCAAATATTCTTACTTTTATTTTATTTGATACGCATTTTATTTTTTGATTAAAAAATATCAAAATGAAAATTTTAATACTTGAATATTAAAGGTTAAATTTGCTTTTAATATAAAGCACTGCTGTTGTTTGTCGGTGTATAACAAATTTAAGGTAAACTCAATAGTTGTTTTATGAAGATCTTTATTGACAGAATATATTTGTAAACATTCCATCTTACATATTTTATACATTAAATTAATTTCATGCATTTTTAATTATTATCTTTTAAATTTTTAAATTTTGTTTGAAGCTTTCCAAGCAAATTTTTTCTATTAAAAAAAATTTCATCCAATATAAAACCAGTAAATTTGGGATTTTTTTTATAAAAGTCATAACTTTCTTGTCTTTTAAGTCGAAATTTCAAAGGTTTTATTACATTCTGTCTTGATTTCTTAATGTTAAATCCTGCTTTATTTCTTAAAGAAAGAATAATATCATGAATTCCATTTTCAATAATGTCTTGTTCTTCAACTAAACCCTCTTGTATGGCATTTGCTATCTTTAAATATTCATAAGCCTGAGTTTTTGCTATTCTATAATGTCGAGTAAATTCTTCAAAATTTTTATATCCATCTAATTTATAATATGCATTATCTTTAATCTCTTTCAAAATTTTCATGCTTTCTATTTTGTTTAATATTTCTTTTTGAAAATTAAATACTAATCTTTCTTTCAACGAATTATAATATTCTAATATTTGATTCTCATTAGCTATATCATTTAAAGGATGATTTTCATCTTCAATAACACGTTTTGTTATTTTTATATTCATAATTAATTCTCCCTATTTATTTTTCCGTATTACGGAAAAATTCGTTAATAGCTGTTTGATATTCTTTTATGTAATCTTTATCAAGATCGAACATATCATTTTGTGCAATTCTTTTATTTAAATCTTCTCTTTCAGATACAACTCCTAGAAAATTGAATTTTTCTTTTATCATACTTAGCAAGTTTTTACGGGTATTATTTTTTTTAAAACGAGTTACTAAAACAAAGATTGGTATATCAAATTTCAATTTCCTTAGAAAAAATTCCAGTATTTCTAGACTTTCAAATGCCCAACGTTCAGCAGTCATTGGTACTATTATATAATCACTTACAACTAATGCATTTGTCAAAATAATGTCTAAACTAGGACTTGTATCAATTATTATGTAATCATATATGTCATATAATAATTTTAAACTTTGTTTGAATCTTAATTCCTTAAAAGCAATATTATCGTTGTGAAAAAAGTGCAAATTTAAATAACTTGGCAATAGGCTTAAATTGTTATCTATTTTAACAATAGTTGAATTTATATTAATTTTATCAATCAATACTTCATAAATATTTTTGCTGACAAGATTTAAATTTTGATTTTCTAATTTATCATAAAAATAACTTGTCACTGATGCTTGTGTATCCATATCTATTAAGAGTACCTTATGTTTTTGAGATAAAATGGTAGCAACAAGTAACGCACTTGTGCTTTTCCCAACGCCACCCTTAATACTTGCAATAGTTATTACTTTTGGTTTTTTTCTAGCCATCTTGTTATAATTAATTCCTCCATTTGGTAATTGTTTTTCATAAAACTTATATACTTCCTTTTTTAATTAATTTATTGTTAGAGTTCTTTGTATATTCTAACCTTTCTTTTTTATTTAGAGAATCTTTTAATAATCTTACAAAGACATTTATTTTTAATTTATCCTTTAATTGATGAAGTAGTATGGCAAATGTGTTGTTTCTTGTATTTTTTTTATTACATTGAGCAGATTTTTTAAGTTTATTCATTATATTTCTGGAATTATCGTATTTTTCATTTTTTATTATAAAGTGTGGTTTATTTTGTGTTTTTCTTGTATTTTTTATGTGAATCTTGAATTGGTCATTATTATATACTTTATTTTTGTTCATATTAAATCTCGTTTTTCATGCTTATACCTAAATGTCTATAATAATTATTTATTACTTGAATTTCCTTTTCTAATTTATAAAGAAATTTTCCTTTACTGTTTGCATTCAATAAATGTACAATGACATTATATAATATTATATCTTGATTGTTGATTAATTTTAAATTATTACTGAGTGGATTGAAATTAATCTGTTTAATTAAAAAAAAGAGAATATGATGTTTTTGAAATAAAAAATTTTATTATATTTTTATTAATAAATTTATTTTTGTTATTTTGTAGTTAAAATAATGGAGATGCATCTAAGCAAAGGCATTATACGTATATAAAATTTGTGAGATAAAAAATAGACTTAATATACTATCTTTAAAATACTTGAGCTCCTTACAAAAGTAATGAAATAAACTTTAAGTAGCAAAATTAGAGTCTATGAGAATGTTAGATTCAATTTTTAAGGTTACAGTGATGATACGGAGATTGTCCCAAGAACAAAACACACTTTAACAAATGCTATTCTTCAAGAACTAGTAGTATACTTTACTCCAAAGAAAGATGCACTCTTAGCTACCAATAATAGATATTATAAATATAGCTATGGAAATTGTTTTTATGTTAGCTAAGCTAAAAAAATAAATTAGATCAAATATTGATATATAAATTTATACATACTAAGGAGAAAAATATTTTCCTTGGTGATCTATTTTAAAAACTATACATTATTAATTGATAACATTCAGTGAAAGTAAGATAGATATTTGATTAATTCGGATCTAATGTAAAAAGAGGTAAAAGAGATATATAAATGATTTAATGATAAAGTAGATAGGCTTGATTTTGCTTAATTTATCATTTGCTGTATTATATTTATCCATTGTATCATGTGTAGTCTTTAGTATCAAAATTTTGATGTAATATTCATAACCAAGCATTACTTAGTATATTTATTTTATCATCATTATTTTAAGCAGGCATTAATAGAGATAGTGTTATTAATTTGCATTATAGACATCATAAAAATGATATCCTTGAGAAGGATTTTGAATATTTAGAAAATTTTAGAAAATAATTTCAATTTGAAACTTGAATTTTATAATGAGCTATATTATGTTAGCAATAACTTTGATTTTAAGATAGACAATGCTAAAAGTGAATTGAGTTCTGGTGTTGCGATTCTTAATAATTAAATTGTTATTATAAGAAAATATATGGCGGAATATAATAGAGTTGTGATATTCAATTTATAAATATCTACATTAGAATTTAAGAGTACGATTTTGATTTTAGAAGTAGATAATTGTTTAATGATTTATAACTAATATAGGCAACATATGAAAGTATTATTTATTGTGGAGTATTTTTTAAAATATGCTTGTTAAAATTAGTGAAAAAGAGATTATAAGAATTAAGAGTTTAAGTTAATATACTATTAAGTAAAGTATATGATTGATTATTACCAGTTTAAACTGATAGTTGTGATAGTTGTGTATTATATTATCCTTAAAATAATGTTTAGTAGTAATATTTTTTCTTTTTTTTAGAATATGTGATATATATAATTTATATTGTATATATAAATTAAGAACGGAGGTTTAAATGAAAAAACCATTAGGTTTATTAATAATAATTAATTTATTTATGGGGTGTGATAGTGACAGTATGTTTAGTTTAAGCAAATTGATAGATAAACATAAGGATACTGCTAGTAATATACTTGGATTAGATAAATTATCAGATGAGAGTAAGGGTGCTTTATTAGATTCAGCATTAACAATTGGACAAGAGATGGTACAAGTTGGGAAAGATATGGGTCCTAGAGTAGTAAATATGGGAGAAGAAGTAGTATCAGGAACATTGGAATTAGGACAAGAGATGGTACAAGTGGTACAAGATTTAGGGGAAGTAATAGTTCCAGAAGTATTACAAGCAGGTCAAGTGATATTGCCAGGAGTATTACAAGCTGGTCAAATTGTAGTTCCAGAGGTATTGGAGACAGGGAAAGTGATAGGACAAGGTCTTCAAGATATTTTTTGGTTTGTTGGAAATGTTGTTAGTGATATGTTAGAAGATTTGCTTGTTAAGGCAGATATTAAGTTTACTGATAAGAGAAGTAAGGTAAAAGAACACTTTGACAAAGTGAAAAGTCAATTAGAAGATGTTAAAAGAAGTAAATTAGGTGGTTCATCAGAAGTTCTTAGCAAATTAATTACTGCTGTAGAGAAATTAGCCAATGCTGTTGGTGATGATAAGATTGATATTGGAGCAATAAGCGATAGTAGTACTAAAGCATCTATTGTTTCTAATGGGGACAGTGTTAAAGATATCATTGATGGGATTAAAGAAATAGTTGAGCTTGCTGAAAAGTCAGGTGTAAGTATTGAATCAGGAAATGTTGGGCTTGAAGTTAAGGCCGAAAGTCCTTCTGGTGCTTCTGCTGCTCTTAATGGTGGTCAAGGTGGTGCACAAGAGGGAGCTGGTGTTAAACTTGCTGAAGAGGTATCTAAAGCTGACCCATGGGCAATACTTGATAAGATAAAGAATTCTAAAATTAAGAATGGTAATCTTGAAGATAATGATAAGAGTGCTGGAGAATTGGTTACTGGTTTTGTTAATACTCCTAATGGTATTGGAGCAAAAACTAATGCAGACTTTGCAGCTGCTGTTGCATTAAAAGCAATGAGTAAATCTGGTAAATTTGCTGTTCAGAGTAATGATTCGAATAGTGATGATGCTAATAAAATCAAAGATGCCGCAGCTGAGGCTGTTAACAAGGTATTAGATACACTTGGTTTAATTATTAGACGGACAGTTAGAATGGAGATTGGTAAGGTTAACAAAAAAGTAATTGAGCAAAAATCTTAATTTACTTTATTTAAAGTTCAATACTTGCTATTAAATTCAAATCATGATTAATAGCAAGTTTGGTGTAATATAAATTTATTTGGATGCATCTATATATAAGAGGAAGTGTTGTAAGTAATGATGTTTTTTCTATGTGGTGCTATCCATTTAAAAGATTAAATATTATTTTAATAGGATTAATTTTTTAAAAAGTTTTAAACTTGTAAATATTATTAAAATATGATTATTATATAATCTAAATAAGATAAAATAGTTTTATTATGCCAATGGTTTAAAATATTTTATTTTGTAGTACTGCTTGAAAATATTTTGGTTTATTTATTCTTATTTATTGTATATTTGTTTATTTTATTCATTCGTTATTTATCTGATTTTGTGTTTTGAACGTCTTCTTTAAGATAAGATAGAGTAAAAAAGAAATAAGTATGTAATAAAAGATATTAAAAAGGGGGGAGAGAGCATAATCAATATAGAGAGGAGTAAAAGGGTTATTTTTATTGATGGTGGTGATGAGGTGTAATAGTGGGGGAGTAGGAAAGGATCCAGAGAAAGTGTTTTTGAGTGAGATGGTAAATTTAGGGAAAGGATTTATGGAAGTATTTGTGAGTTTTGGCGATATGATTACGGAGACATTAGGAATCAAGGCGGATACAAAGAAAAGCGATATTGGGGCATATTTTACTAAGATTGAGAATACTATGAAGATAGTGAAAGTGAAATTGGGGGAGATTTTAGAAAAGAATGGGAATTATACGAAAGTAAAAGAAAAAGTTGAGGAATTTATTGGGAAGATAAGTAAGGTCGAAGAAGGAGCAAAAGAAGCAGCTAAAGGGGCTGCAGGAGAAGATAAGATTGGTGGTGCTCCTACTACTGGGCAAGATCCTTCGCCGGCAGATTTTGCAAGTGTTAACTTACTTATTAAAGGGATTAAAACAATAGTTGGCGTAGTGTTAAAATCAAATGAGGGAAATCCAGAGGCTAGTAAGACCGGTGACACAGAAAAAAAATCGATTGGTAAGTTGCTTAGTAAAAAGGATGATGGAACAGAAGCACATTCGGCTGCAGCAAGTGCATCGATAGGAGCGGTAACTGGTGATGATATTTTGCAAGCTATTGCTAAATCTGGTGAAGCTGCTAATAATGATGTTGGTATTGATCAAGCAAAAAATGTTGCTGAGATTGCTGCTGCTAAAAAAGAAGATAATAAAGAATTTGGGATAGAATCAGCAAAGAAAGATGCAGTAATAGCAGGAGGGATAGCATTGAGAGGAATGGCAAAGGGAGGAAAATTTGCGGCTAAGAATGAAGAGAAATCAGCAAATGCAGTCAATGGAGCAGTATCAAGTGCAGTAAATAAGGTATTGAGTACATTGATAATAGCAATTAGAAATACAGTAGATTTGGGATTAAAAGAGATAAATAAGGTATTAGGAGAAATTAAGCAAGGAGAAGGTGTTGAAGCTAAAGTTAGTGAGTAAGTTGCATTAGTATATATTGAATATAGTTAAAATTCTTAGATAAGAACGTTGGAAAAGGGAGCAATAAAGCTCTCTTTTTATTTGTAGTATTGTATATGTTATATAAATAATCATTTATTCGTTTTTTATTGGCTTCCTTAACTTAGCAAAAAAGCTAAAAAATAATAGTAAATAAAATAATAATATAGGAGTCGAAGAAAAAGATGAAAGAAGTGATATTAAAATGGAATGAAGGGAGAGAATAATATGGGAGAGAGAAGTATGTGAAGGAATAATATGGGTAATAATATGGGAAGGAAGAGAGGAGTAAAGGGAGTAATGATGATGGTGGTGATGGGATGTGATAGTGGAGGAGTAAAAGGGAGAGAGGGAAAGGTAAACTTGGAAGCTAAGAATGGTTTTTTAGAGTCGTTAGTAAAGATAGGAGAAGGATTTCAGGAAATTTTTGGCGTTTTTGGAAGTGCTGTTGGAGATACATTAGGATTTAATGTTGTTAAATCTGACGATAATAGAAGCAAAGTGGGAGAACATTTTAAGACTATTGGAGATGGATTAAAGAATACTAAGGATAAATTGGATGAGTTATCAAAACAAATAATTTCGATTACAAATGCCGATACGAAAGGAGTAGAAGCTGCTATTCAGGGTTCTAGTGAGGTGATTGGGAGGTTAATTAATTCTTTGACTAAGCTTGCTGGTGCTGTTGGCAGTATCAGTATTGGTGATAATACTGCTGGTGCTGGTGCTGGTTCTAAGCTAGCTGATGAAATAACTAAAGCAGATTCATGGGCAATGATTGATAGGATAAAAAATGCTAAGACTAAAATCGGAAATCTTGATGCTAATGCTAGTAATGGTTCTGGAGAGTTAGCTACTGGTACTCCTAGTGATGCTAATGGTGCTAAGGCAGCTACTAAGCCGATTTAGCAGCTGCCTTAGCTTTAAAGGCTATGACTAAGTCTGGTAAATTTAGTGCTGCTGCTGCAGATACTGGTATTGTTAAAGTCGCAGCAGCTAGTGCTGTAAATAAGGTATTAGGAATATTGGATGCAATAATTAGGAAAGCAGTCAATCTTGAGCTTGAGAAAGTTAAAGAAGCAGTTAAGGGAATAAAATATTCTGAGACATCTGGAAGTCATGTTCCAGATGTTGGTACTATTATTCAAACTCCTTCTACTAAATAAATCTTAGGATTAAATAATAAAGTTATTTGAGGGAAACGCTTTGATCTTTATGAATGAGAGTTGTTTTCCTTTTTTGCATTTTGGTGTGTTTTATTGAATATTTATTATTTTTTCATTTATGATACATGCATTTCATTCATTTTTTATTTGTCCATTTTTTTCTTGGTTTTACTTTCGTACTAATCTTGGAAAGCAACAATTAATTTTAGAAAAGAGAAAGGAGAGGAGATATAATGAGAGGGAGAAGAATAGTAAAGGGAATAATGGTGCTGGTGGTGCTGGTGGTGATAGTAGTGATGATGGGATGTAATAGTGGAGGAGTAAGTGAGGGAAGTCAAGCAAAAGCGACTAAGGCAGATGGGAGTGTAATTGATTTAAAAGTGATTAGGGAGAAGATAAAGAGTGCGGTAGAGTTTGCGGGGAAAGTAAAGGAAGTGCATACTTTAGTTAAGTCGGTTGATGAGCTAGCTAAAGCTATAGGAAAGAAAGTTGAGGGTGCGGGTAATCTTAGTGATGATGGTGGTCAGAATGGTTCTTTGATTTCAGCAGCGTATAGTATAATATCGTCTGTAAGCACGAAATTAGAAACATTAGAACAACAAGCTGAAGTTTCTACTGAGTTAAAGGCAAAAATTACTATTGTTAAAACTGGAAGTAAAAAGTTTACAGATACAGTGAAAGGAGCAAGTGCTGATCTTGGGAAAAAAGATGCTTCTGATGAAAATGCAAAAAAAGCTTTACTTAAAAGTGATGCTGTTGGAGATAAAGGAGCCAAAGATCTTATTGCTTTAAACACAGCAATTGATGAGTTGTTAAAGAATGCTGAAGTAGCAGTAGCCTCTGCAATTAAGGAGCTTACAACTTCTGCTGATAATTAATATTTAATTACAAGGTAAGTAATTGAAAAATAAAGCTAATAGCTTAGTGCTATTGGCTTTATTTAGTATTTAGAGAATATAATTGTTTCAATGGTTAAATTTGATGTGATTGAATTTGAATATTTAAATTCAAAGTATTTTATTTTATAAATTAACGTTTATAAATATGTGTTCAAGGGAAAAACAAAACAAAAAAGGTGAAAATAGTAATGTGACGACTTTATATAATAGTATCTTGTGGTAATGTGGGAGAAGAGTTTAAGGTGAAGTTTTCGAGTGAGATTGTTAATTTAGGGAAATAATTTTGGACGTTTTTTTTACTCTATGGTTGCCGAGACATTAGGAATCAAGGCAGATACAAAGAAGGAAGAGATAGGGAAATATTTTAAGACAGTGCAGGGTACTGTGCAAGGGATAAAGGATGGACTTAATAAAATTGTTAGTGAGATGAAAAAAGAGAGTAATCTTAATGCTGAGGCTACTGAGAGTGCAGTTAAAGCATTAGTTGAGAGTAAACTAGATAAGATAATAGAAGGAGCAAAGACAGCGAGTGAGGCTATTGGTGTGGAAGGTGATGAACTACTTGGTAATTTTGCTGCTGCTAATAGTGTTGGTGTTGCAGGTACTGATGTTGAGAAGCTAATAAAGGGAATTAAAGGGATTGTTGATATAGTACTTAAAGGTGTAGGAAATGCTGATGCTGGGAATGGTAAAAAGGCTAGTGATGGTTCTACTGCAAGAACTGCTAATGGTGGGAATGATGAAGCAGGAAAATTATTTGATTCTACTGCTAATAATGGAGTTGGTGCAGCTGCTGGTGATGCAAAGAAGGCGGCGGCTGATGCGTCTAAAGCCGTTGGAGCAGTGACTGGTGCTGATATACTGAAAGCTATAATTAAAAATGGTAATGCCGCTGCCGCTCAAGCTAAAGATGCGACTATAGCAGGAGCAATAGCGTTAAGAGCAATGACTAAAGGTGGTAAATTCCCTGGGGCTTCTAATACTTCTGCTGATAATGCTGATTATACAGTTGTAGTTAAAGACGTAGTATTAAGTGCGTTGACTAAGGCCTTGGATGTATTAACAGTAGCAATAAGAAGTACTGTTGATGAGGGACTTAAAACTGTTAAAGAAACAATGAAAATCAATGTTAATGTTACTCCTGTAGCATCTGAGAAGAGTAGTTCTGATGTTCAGAATCAGTAGTCAAAACTAAATAATAAAATACGAGAAATAAAGTTAAATTTATGAATGAAAGATACTAAGAGTTATGCTTTTGGTATCTTTCATTTTGTAGTGGCAAATTAAGATTTATTTTTTTTATATTATTATTTGCAGTAACAAGTGCAGTAAACAAGGTGTTAAGTATACTTATAATAGTTCAATTAGGAATGCATTGGATGAAGGTTAAAAGGGATTAGTGAGGTATTAGGAGAGATTAAGTAAGGAGAAGATTTTGAGGCTAAGGCTAATTAATAGGTGAATTAGTATATATTGAAATATAATTAAGTTATTATGTAAGAATTTTGGCAAAGGGAGCAATAAAGCTTTCTTTTTTTATTTGCAGTATTGTGTATGTTATATAAAGCCTCATTTATTTATTTTTTATTTTTAAAGATAAGCTATAAAAAAGTAAAAAAAACAAGGAGGCTAAGAAAGGAATGAAAGAGAAGAAAGGAATAGGAAATATAGAAGAGTGTATAAGCGAGTATAGAGAGAAGGGAAGAGAGAAGGGAAGAGAGAAGGGAAGTAAAAGAGGATTAAAGGGGATAAGAATAAGAGAAGTAATGATGGTGATGGTGATGATGGTGGTGATGGGATGTAATAATGGAGTGTTGGAGTCGGAGAAGATAGGGTTGGAAAAGAAGAATAGTTTTTTAGATTCTTTAGTTAAGATCGGAGAGGGATTTCAGGAGATTTTTGCTAGTTTTGGCAATGTTATTGGAGATGTGTTGGGATTTACTGTTGTTAAATATACAGATAATAGAAGTGAAGTGGGAAAACATTTTGAAAATGTAGGAAAAGGATTAAAAAGTACTAAGGATAAATTAGATGAGTTATCAAAACAAATAGTTTCTGCTTCTAATGCTGATACGAAAGGAGTAGAAGCTGTGATTCAAGGTACTAGTGCAATTATTACTAAACTAATTACTTCTGTAACTAAGCTTTCTGGGACGGTTGGTAATACTGAAATTGCTGATGGTATAGCTGTTGCTGGATCAGCACCTGCTGAAGAAGCTAGTGTTAAATCTTTTATTGAAGAAGTTAGAAGTATCATTGATATTGCTGATAAGTCTGATGTAAAAATTGAAAAAGGGAATGCTGGTGCTGCTGTAGCAAATGGTGATGGCCCTAAAGCAGTGGTTCACAATGCTCAGGCTGGTGCAGGTGATACTACTAAACTAGCTGGGGAAGTTGCTAAGGCAGATCCATGGGCAATGATTGATAAAATTAAAAATGCTACGACTAAAAATGCTGCTCCTGCTGCTAATGATAATGCTGGACAATTAGCTACTGCGACTGATGCTAATAATGCTAATGGTACTGCAGCTACTAATGCAGATTTAGCGGCTGCAGTTGCACTAAAAGCTATGATTAAAGGTGGTAAGTTTAATCAGCCTGCTCAAAATGAAGATGGTGCACTTAAGGCAGCTGCTGTCAGTGCAGTAAATAAGGTATTAGGGATACTTGATATAATAATTAAGAAAACAGTAGAAAGTAATTTAGATAAAATAAGAGAAGCGGTTAAGGGAATAAAATACTCTGAAAGTGGTGGAACTGAGGCTAGTCAATCTGATGCTACTCAATCTGTTGTTACTAAATAAAGAATAAAGAGTGATTAATAAATTATGAAATGTAAACACTTCTTTTTATAATGCTATAATAGAGAGAGGTGTTATTTTTGTTAATTATGTTACTCGATGTACATGTTCTAATTAAAAATATTCGGTTTATTGTATAAAATTGTATAGGATAGATTTGCATAGTTGTAAAATTTTGTATAAAGATATAATGAATCATAAGAAGTAAGTTTTAGTTTATATGAGATATCTTAGTTGTTTTAGGAGATTTAATGACACGCCCAGTTGTAATATTAATTTAGTATGGTATCAAAACATATTAAAACTTCTAACTAAACTAAGATCTTACACAACAAGTATATATTAAAAATGTAGAAAAGTCTAGCAATAGTAAAATTTTGTTTTTTTAATGTAGATAATAGAAAACTTGTACTATTTGATATTAAGAGGTAGTTTTTAGAAAAATTAATAATTTCTTTAGAATTTATTTCAATTATATTATTTGTACTATTGTTAAATATGATTTTATCATTTTTTGATGTTTGATTTTTTAAAAAATTTTTTTATACTA
>NZ_AYOU01000140.1 GCF_000500065.1 Borrelia hispanica CRI
AATCTCATATCAAGACCAAAATATTGATTAAGCTTCTGATTTACCGCAATTTCAATCCGTTCTTGCACCCCCTTCAAAAAATCATAATAATTACTTCGGTCTCCTTTACCATCATTGCCAAGACCTTTAGTTTGTTCATTGAAACTCCTAGTTAATGGTTCTTTAGTATCTGCTCCTATTTTTGCTTTTACAAGTTCTAAAGTATCTTTCAAAAAAGTAAGTTCATATTTCATAACTTCTAAATGTGCAGACTCACTTCCAGAATAAAATATCCCATCATTATTCAAGTTGGATTTTAGTCTCTCAAGTTCGAGGGACAAATCATTGTTTAGTGCATTCAAGATATTGGTACCCTTCTTTACACTCTCATCACCACTATTATCAACACTACCATCATCAGAATTGCGCTTAAATAGCTTCTTAAACATACCAGAACTATTATCTTTATTGCTTTTGGTAAGTAAATTAAATTGCAAAGATGCTTTACTTATAGCATCATTAATCTCTGCTAAAGACTCGTCTTTGTAAAACAAAAAATTGTAGTTTCGAATCCTTCTATCTATCTCTTGATAGATAGTCTCAAAAAGAACTACATTTAGAAGAAAACTTTGCGTATAACATGGCGTATATGAACCCAAAATATAGTCATAATTCTCATATATGATCAAACGACTCTTATGGATCTTTACTTCTTTTCTAACTAAAACTCCCTCATCATCCTCTTCTTTGAATGAATATATGACATAAGAAGACTTAGAACCCCTATCTCGCACACAACTAAAATCTAAATACACAAATCCAATTGGTAATTCTGAATTAATTTCTAAGTCAAGATTATCATCTCCTGCTGTTTTGACCAAAATATAGCCAACACCATTGAATCTGTAACTTATGATACAATTCAATAGTGCTTCTTTGAGTTCTACTTTTAGAGTATCTAACGTATCTTCAATACCACTTAAAGCAGTACTATAAACAATTTCTAAGTTGATCCCATTGTGAAGAACGTCTTCTGCAACATTATTTATATAATTCCTGAAAAATATTGAATGTTTGTATAATTCATAAGAATTGATTTTAGAGTTGTATTTCATTATTTCTCCAATACATCAACCTTATCTAACCTTATTCAATATACAAAAAATAATTATAGATCAATTATTTATTTTTGCTAAAAAAAAATAGCAAAAATAATAAAAAATTGCAAAAAAAATTTAAACTTATTCTTTAGATAGAAGAAATATTTACTTATTTAAATCTACTTTATAAACAATGCATATAACATAGATATTAATGCTAGAAATATTCCTACATTAATGGTAATAATAGTCCCAAACATCCAAGCATGTAATTTAAATGTTCCTTTAACCTCTGATGCAAATTTATCTATCTTAGTATCAAGTTCCATTTTGTTCACTTCCATATCTTTTCTTACAAGAGAAATATCTGACTTTAATTCGTCCCTTACTTTGTCGATTTTATTATTTAAGTTATTTTCAACAGTATCTATTTTGTTATCAAGTTCATTAAATTTAGTATCTATTTTGTTATCAAGTTCATTAAATTTAGTATCTATTTTGTTATCAAGGGCATCTTTAACCTTTTCAATATCAGATCTTAAACCACGCTCTAACATCTCCAATTTTATGTCAAAGTTCTCTTTTAAATATTCAAGATCTTTAGTAGTAAGTTCATTTTTATAGTATCTATAAGATAAATCGTCCGCAATATCTCTCTTAATACCAGCTTTTACAAGCTCATTTAATACCATCTGCCTAGTAATTACAGGCTCCATTTGCATATACTCCATAAAGAATCTCCTTATGTAATTATTATACAATAATTTATAAGCTAAATGAAAGTAAATTTAGTAAAATGCCTAATTCTATCACGATAATTTAAAGACATAATTAAATATGCTGCTGATAATGCATCAAGAGCATCATCATGAACTTTACCATCTCCATTATATGAATAAATATCACTAAATGCAGAACGACTACTATAATCTAATAAATGCATCTTGTTATAAGTAAATGGTGTTAATAAAGAAACAATTCTTGAGTGTTTATTTGTTTTGGGTCTTGTTGGTGCAATTCTAAAGTAATTTGGCATATTATCTCGAAGTCTAACATATTCACGTGTTAAAGACCCAGCTCCTTTAATATCATCTCTATCTTCAATATAAAGTGTATTAACATTTAAATTCCCCATTATTACCTTTATTGTATTCATAATATATGGATCAACAGCTGGTTTTTGCTCTTGAAATATAAATGCATAATACTTATCCGATACCTTCTCTAAAACACAAAGAGAAGTATTATCCCCACCACTACTATATGCAGGATCTAAATAAGCTATAGGACTTTTAAATTCATAGTCTTCAATAATATTAATATTACGGAATATAGCATCATTATTTGCGACCCATTCTCCTAGTAGTACACTGGCTTTATATGTTGGAAAGTCTTTATAAAGTTCTTCTTGGGTCTTTATAAATTCCTTTGAAATTTCCTCATTATCATATGTCGTAAAATTATATGTAGAATATATCTTGTTATTATCAATATAATCTGTTTTAAAATAATGCTCCGGATGATCAGGATTAGTATCAAAAATAATAAACTCTGGTTTTATTCTTAGTCTCTTAAGCGCTTCTTTTAATGTCTCTTTATGMAGMGTTGTTGCTTCATTAACATAAATAACAGCAGAATTCGATCCTCTAAATCTTTCAAAATCTCTTATTTTATCACCACCATATAAATTAACCCTTAAAGAATYAATTTCAAAATATGACGTATTTGAATATTTGGGAACAAAAGGTATTTTAAGCATATTAGCAAGTTTTTTAAACTGGCCTGTAACATTAATTTCTAATGCCTTCTGTGAGTTGCCTAATATAAAATTATTGGTATCTTGACTATAAATATGCCTATTTTTAAGTAAAGTTTTTAAGAATAAATAACAAGCCAAAAATGTTTTACCACTTGCAATTCCACCTGATAAAATAACTTTGCTTTGATTATTCTTTTCAATATCATTTAACACCTTACGTTGTTTTTTATTTAAGAACTTATTTTCAAATCTTTTAAAATCAACAACTACTGATTTTGGCTTCATAAAAGACGCAATATCAATACCAAAATCACGCTTATACTCTCTTTGCAGAGACTTAAAAATGCTACTACTGTATATATCCATTTACTTATCCTCCAAACTTAAATCTACCCTCATCTAAGTCTGCGATTTTGAGTTTCTTCATTGTTTCATAACATAACTTCATTGTTTTATCTTCTTTCTCACGTTTTAAATCTTTAAGCTTAATCTTCTTATCTTGAAGTTCTCTACTATTTCCTTTATTTTTAATCATTTTAATCTCTCTCTCCAATAGATCTATTTCTTCTATACAATCCTCAAGTTCTAATTCTAAATAATTATTAAATGCCTTCATAAACTTAAGTCCAAGTTGACTTTTCGTTATACTAAATTGACTTTTAAGCTCACGTGCTTTGGCATTGTTTTCAAGTACTCGATCTAAGACACTATTAAGAGTAGTTTTACAAATGGTTATTTTATTATCACTATCAAACTCTTTTGGATTATCTTGACTACTTGCCCATTTTTGTCTCATCTTACATACATTAGCTCGTGAAACACAAAGCTCTTTCGCTATTTCAGCATCATTTAATCGACCTTCTTCAAAATACATGGCATAATCTTCATATGCTCTTTTTACTTTATTCATATCTCTTCAACCTT
>NZ_AYOU01000141.1 GCF_000500065.1 Borrelia hispanica CRI
AGTTTCTTCATTGTTTCATAACATAACTTCATTGTTTTATCTTCTTTCTCACGTTTTAAATCTTTAAGCTTAATCTTCTTATCTTGAAGTTCTCTACTATTTCCTTTATTTTTAATCATTTTAATCTCTCTCTCCAATAGATCTATTTCTTCTATACAATCCTCAAGTTCTAATTCTAAATAATTATTAAATGCCTTCATAAACTTAAGTCCAAGTTGACTTTTCGTTATACTAAATTGACTTTTAAGCTCACGTGCTTTGGCATTGTTTTCAAGTACTCGATCTAAGACACTATTAAGAGTAGTTTTACAAATGGTTATTTTATTATCACTATCAAACTCTTTTGGATTATCTTGACTAATCTCCCATTTTTGTCTCATCTTACATACATTAGCTCGTGACACACAAAGCTCTTTCGCTATTTCAGCATCACTTAATCGATCTTCTTCAAAATACATGGCATAATCTTCATATGCTCTTTTTACTTTATTCATATCTCTTCAACCTTATAATTTAACAAAAATTAATTTAGATTAACATAAACTCTATAACAAAATAACAATTTTACAAAATCAATAAATATTTACAATAAGTTATACCACATAACAATAATCGCTATATATTTTAAAATCACAAATATGTATTAAAAATAAGGAGATTTTATATGAGTAAACCTATAAGATTAATACTTTTTAGTTCATTAATATTATATTGCTGCAAAGGATATAAAGTCAGTATAACATCTACTGCTAATCAAACAGAAAGTAGATCTAAGAGAGATCTGGATAACTTACCAAAGGAAAAAGAAATTGTTATTAGTCTAACTGCCGATGAACAAAAGAAACTCAACTCTTTAAAACATGCATTTGAAAAAGTAATTGAAAAGCTAAAAAATCAAATTCAAGGATGTCAAAATGATAACAAAAGTAAATGTGATAATTTTTGGACTTGGCTTAACGATAAACCTCAAAAACAAAAAGAATTGGTTAATGCTTTTAAAGAGACTTATGAATTTATAGACAAAAAAAGAAATGAAAAAGCAAATGATAAAGACTTTGACACTTATATAAGTGATGCTATTGATTGTCAAGTTAATAATAACGACTGTACCAAGGACAATAAATATGGAAATGGTACTAACGAAATAGAACAATTTTTTAGAGGTGTTTTAAATGACATGTCTTCTAAAAACACTCATGACGAAATGTTTGAATATCTTAAAAAAGAATTACTTGATCCAGACAATCATGTAGCTGGACTTAAAACAAATTGGAAAAACTAGCAAAGCAGAAACACAAATACATAAGGAGATTTTATATGAAAATAACCAATTTTACTTTGATTTTATTACTACTAATGAGTAGTTGTGATCAAGAAAAAAACACAAATAAAGGAATTAAGAGCAGAAATAAAAGAGACTTAAAACAACAAGTAGAAGCACAAAAAACACCTGAAGAAGCATTAAGAGAAAAGTTAAGTGAAAGTCAAATCAAAGGCCTAGATTTTTTAAAAGAAGCTTTGGGTAGTGAATCTGAACTAAATAAATTTTTAAATGCAGACGAATCTAAAATAAAAGAAGCTCTTGATCACATTCAATCAGAACTTGCAAAGTGCACAGGAGAAAATGCAGATAATCAAAAAAATACATTCAAACAAGTAGTAAAGGGTGCTTTGGGGGGTGAATTAGATAAATTTACAGAACAAGCAGATAGCACTTGTGGAAATAATCAATAAAACCATCAACAAAATTTAAAATGCAGATTTAAGAAAGAAAGTATACAGATTTTCATACAAGCAAAAGGATAATTAAAAAGATTTAAAAAAAGGAAAAAGTAAACAAAATGTTAACTTGAAGTTAACAGAGAAAGATAAGTTAAAAAAAGAAGAGAGATATCTCTCATTGCAAATAGATGGGTCTTTAAAATGAAAACTAGAAAGAATGTACAGCAAATTTTTAAGTATTTGTTAAAGCTACCACAAAGTTTACTATATATTTTGTGCTGCACCCTTAAATATCAGCCCTTCTGATTAAAATACATACCCTACACATTAAATTTTGCATACAATGGAGAG
>NZ_AYOU01000142.1 GCF_000500065.1 Borrelia hispanica CRI
AAGAAACAAAATTCAATATTACTTAAAGAAACAAGGCAATATAAGAAAGAATTATTACAAACCAAAAGCAATACTAAATCTAAATCTATACCAATAAGATTTTATTTAAATGATAAGACCATAAGATTAGTAAAGAAAAGTATAGAAAAACTTAAACAAATAGATCCAATCTCAGGATGGTTTGTTCATATACTCTCAATTACAGGTTGTAGAGGAATAGAGATTCAAAATATAAGACTTGATGACATAGTAAGAGAAGAAAATAATAATGGTGATGTATTTTATAGTTTACGTGTAAATGTAGCTAAGAAGCGAACCAGTATTTGCATTAGAGAAGTAGTAATAAGTAAATCTGAATTTGAATCTATAGAAGAAATTCATAAACTTCATTTTAAAAATAAAGGACAAGATTCAAGACGTACTTATCTATTTCAAAAAAGTAAACATAGATTTAAAGATAATAGAATAAATATAAGTGAGATCTCAAAACAATTTAAAGAATTACTAACAAAATCAGGATTTAAATATCGTAAATCACTACATATATGTAGAAATATATTTATTGCAACACTTAAAAGTAAAGGATACAATTCATTTGAAATTAAAGAATTAATGAAATATGCATCAACAKCTGAAATAGATAATGTTTATGGCCTTTCTAAAGCAAGTAAATTAAAAGCATATCATGATATTAAAGATGGTTTTAAATAATATTGTATATTTAATATATTGCTATATGATCTATGAAAACATAACAGTAAATCAATATATTACTACAAACTAACAAAAAGAAGTTACAATTCTCTTTGTTAGAATTTTTTATTTTAGAAATAAAGGTTATACATAGGTTGAAGATAATTCAACACGTAGATATTAGCTATTATACAATTCAACTTAACAAAAATCAAGATTTGACATAATAAAAAAAACGTATGTTTCCTTTTATTATTCATTAGGGGAACATATAAATCAAAAACATACATCATAGGTTAAAAAGAAATAATCTCAGACATACATAGTATACAATCAAATTTAGCAAAAATCAATATTTAACATAATAAATAAGCATAAAAAAAAGGCATATAGCCTTTTAATAATAAATAATAATAATAATAATGGAGATAATATATTAGAGGAACTTATATTCTTCTAAATATACGCTTAGATTTAAGATGATATTCTTGCCCTCTATCTTTAAGAAAAAGAGGATCATATAAAACTTCCGTATTATTTGTTGCCATAAAATGGGACCCAATATTATTCTTTAATTTAACTTCACTTATCTCAAACTCATCTTTTAAACATTTATAATCTTTATTTTCAACACGAACATCTCTTTTTACGCCAAAGAAACTTAAGATTCTACATGGATTTAAAATATAACAATTAATCCTCATATAACCTAAACTAACAAATTGATAATAATTATTATTAATATCATTAAAGTCAAATTTGTTCTTTGTAAGTGATGATATGTAATAATGCAAAGATAAAAAGTAACAACCCCAACGTCTAATCTCTTCAACAAATCTTTTATCATTTTGTTGTAATTTCATATATCATTTAACCTCCTATATAATCCAAACTTCATTTATAAACTTCTAAAAAGGAATATCTTCATTGAATTCACAAGCAGAATCAGGAACAGGAGTAGGAGTAGGAATATCAACTTTAGGATTATGATACTTACTATCCCCACCAAACAATCTCAGTTGATCTACAAAAATAATGCTTTTAATTTTATTAACTTCACTATGTTTATCTTTATATTGCTCATGTCTCATAGATCCTTGCACAACAACTTGCTTGCCTTTAAGAAGAAAATGAAGAAGAGTTTCTGCTCGCTTACCAAATAATACACAATTAAAAAATTG
>NZ_AYOU01000143.1 GCF_000500065.1 Borrelia hispanica CRI
TGCAAAATTTTCATAATCAAATTTATATGAAATAATTTTTAATATTGTTTACATTTAGAAAAATATTATGTATAATTTAGAAAAAATGAGTTCGTAGTAGGAGAAACTAAATGACCAAACAAAAATTAGAACTTAATACACAACCATTAAAACAATATCACACTAGATACTATAAAATATTATCAATGCTTAAATACTTTCAAAAAAATGCTATTAATTACAATCAAACAAAAATATTAAATACATTAAATTATTTCCTTAAAAAGGATGATATTAAAATAATAACACTCAGAACACTGAGACAAGATTTATGCTTTTTATGTAAAAATGGCATTATTGAAAAAACACTAATCAGATTGGGTAAAGGGAATGGTTCTTATATAAGATATGCTGTTAACAAATATAGCAATAACAACTTGAACCGTTTACTAGAAAGTAAACAATCTATAGTTGAACATGATGCTAATGCGATATATAAATTCACAAAGAAAACACAAAAAAAATATTTACAAAACAAAAGGGTTAAAATTTATAAATCTAAAAATGCAACTAAAAATGTCAGTCATATTATAAATAATAAAAAAGAAATAAAAAATGAGAGAAAAAATGATATTACCTTTAAAATAAACAAAGTTACCAAAGGAAAAACTATGAGATATTTAGATAAAATAGAAGAAAATAAAAATAAAAAAAGATATGAAGAGAGTATTTTGAGGGTAAAAAATTGGTTGAATCAATCAAAGCTTGAAGAATTTGCAAATAGGGGTTATGATAATCAGAGCAATGAAGAGGAATAAAGTATGCAATGTCCTTTAGAACGTTTAAGAGCAAGAAAAATAGAGATTGAACCAACAAATAAAAATAAAAAAAACAATACTTTTATTAAAATAGAGAAAATAAATGATAGAACAATGTATCATACCAAAATTACCAAAGACTTTTATGTCTTTGGTGCAAATAGAAAACAAAAAAATAAATTTTTGATATGCATGAGAGATATTTTTAAATCTGAAAAAATAAATGCATTCAATTTGTTTTCGATAAAAGGAAATGACAGATTCTTAGGCATGTATTATGGATACAAAGATTTGGAAAAGCCAATAATCATAAATTATAAAAATGATACACTCGGAACCAATCAGTCCATAAAAATGTTTAAAGTTTGTTATGTAGAATTTAGATTTAAACAGGGAAGTGTATTTTGTTATATAAAATGTATGAAAAATTTATTAAAAAAAGAAAAAAAAAATCAAAAATACTGTGAGATTTTGTTTAATCATTTGATAGATCTGGAAAAAAAGGTGTATGAATTTTATGACAAGACATTACCAAAGGGGGGAATTGTAGTAAAGTGGATAGAAAAAAACCAGAAATAATTACGATTGCAAGTATTAAGGGTGGTGTTGGGAAAAGTACAAGTGCTTTGTTTTTTAGCAATATATTATCATCTGAGGAGCAAAAAGTTTTATTGATTGATAGTGATCCTCAAGCCAGTGTTACTAGTTATTTTTTATTCCAATTGCAAGACCGAAATGTGGATATTGAGAAATATAATCTTTATGAAATTCTTAAGCAGAGAAAATATATAGAAAATTGTATTTTTAGTATGAATGATTATATAGATATAATTCCAAGTTCATTGGAGTTGTCTTCTTTTAATTCGGAAAGTATTCCTTTGCAGGATAATCTATTAGAAAAAAGACTTTTATCAATTAAATTGAAGTATGATTATATAATAATAGACACAAATCCTAGTTTGGGGCATCTTTTAAATAATGCTTTGATTATTGCTGATTACTTGGTTATTCCTATTAATTCTGATTTGTGGGCAGTTGAAAGCATAGATTTAATAACAGATGCTATAAAAAAAGTTTATAGAGAAGATCTTGTGCCTAACTTTTTAGTAACAGGTGCTTTAGAGAGACAGAGTATAGATAAGGAAATAATATCAGAATTAGAAATTCGTTATAGAGAAAAATTGATAGGCATTATTCCTAAGAGGGATGATATAAAGAAAACAATTTTTTATAGAAAAGATTTTTGTTTGGATAATGATTATTATCAAGCATATAAAAAGGCTCTAAATAATCTTTTGAAAAAGTAACAAAGACAAATTGTCCAGTTATAGACAAAAGGAGTATTCATGGGTATTAAAAATAAAAATAAGATGATCATAGGGAGAAGAGTTAAAGTAAATGAAGATAATTTGTTTGTAAAATTGCCCGAAGATAGTCGTAAGGAAGAGTATTTGAGATTAAAAGACAGGCTCAAATCTTTAGTTGTAGATGATATTTATAATAAGATAGAGACAGCAAAAATATTAAGTTTGATAAATGAAAAGAAATTGTATATATTTGATGGTTATAAAAGTTTTTATGGATTTTTAGCTGACTTTAAGATAGCTAAGTCTCAAGCATATAAATATATTAAGATAGCATCAGGTATGGCGCAGGGTATTATTGATTATGATTTTATAATCAATAATGGAATTGAAAATACCATAAAAAAATTGGGAAGCAAGAATAGTATAAAAAAATCGAAGCATAATTTGACAAAACAATTGTGTTTTCAGTTTAAAAATCAAGATAGTTATGATTTTTATAAGAGCGACACTAAGTTTGTGTGTTTTGTGTTAGATGAACTTTTTATAAATAATAAAGAATATTTAGAAAATCTTCATAAAAAATATAAACACAAGTTACAAAAAGGAATTTAATATAGTTTGTATTTGACAGCAAGTGATAAGTATTTAGATTACTTGCAATGTGAGCAAAAAGGAAATACTAGCATTTTATATATAAGATATTATTTGATTTAAAAATCGTATTGTTGGTTGTACTTGTAGTGCCATGTGAATCTTGTATGTTTTGTTAAGAAAATTTGGTAGTTTTTAATTGTTTATTTTTAGATATAAAAAATGCAAGGAGTTTGTAGTCTATGGTGTTTGTGATGCTTGTGGTAATGGGATGTAATAATGAGAGAAAAGGATGCGCGAGGCAAAGATAGCTATAGAAAGAAAGAATAGTTTTTTAGATTTTTGGTGAAGTTCGGAGAAGGGTTTCAGGAGATTTTTGGCGTTTTTGGCAATGCTATTGGGGAGATGCATTAGGATTTAATGCTGTTAAATCGGGGGGATAGTAGGAATAAAATAGTAGAATATTTTAAGAAGGTCGGAGATGGACTTGCAGCAATGAAGAATAAGTTAAACAGGCTATCAAATGAAATTTTTGGTGTAAAGAATGTTGATGGGATAACAATTAAAGTAGTAGAGGATGCAATTAGGGGAGTAAGTGAGGTATTTGAGAAATTAATTGGTGTGCTAATTAAACTTACTGGTGCTACTGGTAATACTTTTATTGGTGATGTAGCTAATAATAATGCTGTTGGAATTAAAAATGCTATTGCAGTAATTGCTAATAATGTTGTTCCTGTTGCTAATTTTAAAGTTGGAGTACTGGCTACTATTGGTAATGGTGATAATTTTAATGGTATTGCAAGGACGAATGCTGTTCTAGCATCAGCAGTGGTTCTTAAGATAATGAAAAATGGTAAATTTGCTCAAGGTGCTGCTAATGAAGAGGGTGCAGTTAAGGCAGCTGCTGTCAATGCAGTAAATAAGGTATTAAGAATACTTGATATAATGATTGGGAAAATAGTAGCAAGTATTTTAGATAAAATAAGAGGAGCAGTTAAGGGAATAAAATACTTTGAAACTAGTGGAATTGAGTCTAGTCAATCTGATACTATTCAATCTGTTGTTACTAAATAAATAACAAATTAAATAAAAATAATGCAATTCTTTAAGTATACGGAAAACTATCTTTTCTTATTTCAGAAGATATGGTTTCCTTTTTTTGTATTTGAATAACATAAATATTGTGTTGAATTTAAGGTAGTAAACTTTTTTTGCTCAGATATTAACAATTTATTGTTTTTCAGTATATTATCAACTAATGTTTTTATTTTATATTTAATTTTTTCGTTACTGTTTCATACTATTGATATAATTATCAAAATTTAAGAGATTGATATACCTGTATAATTTGATTGTGTTTTTATTTGATTATAATTATTAAAATAATATGATATAATATATTTCATATATTTATAAATATAAAATTAAAAATATAAATTTAAAATATAAGGAAAATATTTATGTCACAAGAAAAAACATTACAAATTATAAAAGAAAAATTGAGTGAGGATGAAAAAGATGCCTTAAATTTTTTTGAAAGTTCTATAACAGAACTTAATCCAGATGATCCAGATGATCAGAAGCTTATAACACATTCAAAAGAAGATTTTTATTTGTTAGTAGAGCACATAGGTATTGATAATCTCCAAAAAGTCTTGTCAGATATTGTAATAACACTAAATGCAAAAAAAGTAGCAGAAGAGGCTATAAAAAATTATGACAGCCCAATGAAAGACATACTTATACAAAGATTGCAAAATATAAAAGCGTCGTATATAAAATATTTGAAAAATATTTGTAATACTCATTCTGTTGATGAGATATACAATAATTTATCAGTAAAAACAGACGATGCATCTCAATTTAAAAGTATTGTAAATTTTATTAATTATCATGAAATAATGAAACAATTAAATGAGAAAGAAAAGGATGCTTTAGCTTTCTTGGAAGACTCTGTAACAAATCCTAATCCAGATGACCCAGATGATGATAATCTTATAGCTCATTCTAAACAGGCTTTTTATTTGTTGATAATGGAAACAGATGATATTAATAAACTACAATCAGTTTTATTAGGTATTGTGAGTGCGTTAAATTCAAAACAAGTAGCAGAAACCCTTCTTGTAAATTATAATGGCCCAGACAAAGATGCACTTGCACAACAATTAAAGGATACAAAAGTAAAATACATAGGATATTTAAAAAGGATGTGTGATACTTACTTTTCTGATGAGATGTACAGTAATTTCTCAGAACAAATATATGATGAATTACAATTTAAAGTTGTTGCAGATAAAATAAAATTTTATAATGACGTTATAAAAAGATTGGATGAGAATGAGAGAAATGCTTTAATGTTTCTTGAAAAGGCTATAATGAATTTTAATCCAGATGACCCAGATGATCATAAGATTACAATTCAGACAAAAGAGAAATATATGCGATTTATACTGGACACAAATGATATCAGTAAGTTAAGAATAGTTTTATCGGATATTGTAAAGACTTTAGATGTAAAACAAGAAACAGAAAAGGTTCTTGCAAGTTATGATTGGCTAAACAAAGATGCACTTACACAAAAATTACAAGATGCAGAAGTTGTATATATGAAATATTTAAAAAGGATTTATAATTCTTTTGAGGAAACGCATGATAGATTGTCAGGAAAAACAGACAGTGTATCTGAATTTAAAAGTATTACAGATGCTGTACGTCGTTATAGTTATGTTTATGATAACGTCATAGTGAAATTTGATGAGAATTACAAAGAAGCTTTAATGTTTTTTGAAAAGGCTATAACGAATTTTAATCCAGATGACCCAGATGATCATAAGATTACAATTCAGGCAAAAGAGAAATATATGCGATTTATACTGGACACAAATGATATTTTTCATCTAAGAGTAGTTCTATCAATAGTTCTAACAAGTATTGTAGAGACTTTAGATGTAAAACAAGAAGCAGAAAAGGTTCTTGCAAATTATGATGGACTAAACAAAGATATACTTGCACAGAAGTTACAAGATGCAGAAATTAAATATATGAAATATGTAAAAAGCACTTATAAGCGTTTTGAGGGAAGGGATGATGAATTGTCAGGAAAAACAGACAGTGTATCTGAATTTAAAAATATTACAGATGAGATACGTCTTTATGGTGATGTCTATAAAAACGTTATAGAGAAATTGAATGAGAATGAGAGAGAAGCATTAATGTTTCTTGAAAAAGCTATAATGAATTTTAATTCAGATGACCCAGATGATCATAAGATTACAATTCAGGCAAAAGAGAATTATATTCAATGCATATGGGACACAAATGATATTAGTAATCTGAAAATAGCTCTGTCAGATATTGTAAAGACTTTAGATGTAAAACAAGAAATAGAAAAAGTTCTTGCAAATTATGATTGGATAGACAAAGATGCATTTACACAAAAATTACAAGATGCAGAAGTTGTATATATGAAATATTTAAAAAGCATTTGTAACACTTTTGAGGGGATGTATGATAGATTGTCAGGAAAAACAAACAATGCATCTGAATTTAGAAGTATTGCAGATGAGATACGTTTTTATAGTGATGTCTATGATAAGGTTATAAGAAATTTGAATGGTGACGAGAGAGAGGCTATAATTTTTCTTAAAAATTCTATAACTGATTCTAATGTAGGTTATCCGGGTGATCATTTTATAACTTATTCAAAAGACGATTTTTATCGGTTTTTGTTAAGTAGAAATATTTATGAAGTCAGAGAGATTGCGTCTGGTATTGTGGAAGCATTAAAGTTAAAAAAAGTGGCAGAGAGGTTTGTTGAAAATTACAATGATCTTTTAAAATATGATTTTATGGAACAAGTAAGAGGTGGAGAAATAAATTATATGAGGGAATTAAAAGGACTTTGTAGTATTAATTATCGTAGCTGGCCAGTTTCCGAGAGACATTTAGTCACATTTGACGATATGCATCGTTTTTTGGCAGAACGAGCGGCCATAGTTGGTAAAGTTAAATTTGAATATGTTTTAATGCATATAAGGAGTTTTAGAGATGGTTATCATGATTTTATAGGGCAATTCAGAAATGAAGAGAAAGTCGCTTTAACTTTTCTTGAAAATGCTATAACAAACCCTAATCCAGATGATGTAGATGATAATAAATTTAAAGTTCATACAAAAGAAGAATTTCATAAGTTTAAATTCAGGACAGAGATTGCCAATCTTAAACTAATTTTGTCAGATATTGTAAAAGTATTACATCTTAAGCAAGCAGCAGCAGAGGCTATTAAAAAGTATACTGAACCAGAAAAAATTATGTTTGAAGGGATATTGAAAGATGAAAATGTAAAATATATAAAGCATTTAAAGCGGATTTTTAATATTCCTTATTTGTTTAGGGGTATTGCAGATAATAATTTAGTTTTGGAAACGTATGATACATTTTTATTAGAATGCATTGTGAATGATATGTATCGTTATTATAATATTTTTAGTAAAATTACAGAGCGATTAAATGACCGTGAAAATGATGCTTTGATTTTCCTTGGAAACGCTATCACAAGTTATAATTCAGATGACACAGATGACCATAATCTTGTAATTCATACAAAAGAAGACTTTAATAGTTGCATACGGAAATTAAGTATTTATAGGCTTAAAACAGTTTTATTTCAGATTATATTAACATTAAATGCAAAAAAAGCAGTTGAGCAAGTTGTTGCAAATTATAATGAGTTAATAAGAGATGTATATACACAAAAATTCAGAGATGAAGAGATAAAATATATAAAGCATTTAAGAGGTATTTGTGGTTCTTGTGATGAAATGTACGACAATTTATCAAGTAATGCAAATAACTCATCCCAATTTAGAAGTGTTTTGGATACCATCAAATCTTATCCTACTATTTATAGTGATATTATAAAACAATTAAATAGTGGAGAAAAAACCGCTTTAACTTTTCTTGAAAATGCTGTAATAAGCCCTAATCCAGATGATCCAGATGATCATAATATGACACTTCAAGCAAAAGAGAACTATATTCAATTTATACTAAACATGAGTGATATTGATAGATTTAAAACAGTTTTATCAGGTATTATGGAGACATTAAATGCAAAAAAATTAGTAGAGGACGTTCTTAAGAATTACTCTCAATCAGGAAAAGATATCCTTGTGCAAAAATTAGAAGATGCAAGAGTAAACTACATGAAACATTTAAAAAGTATTTGTAATGTTTCTTCTAGTGAGAAGGAAATGGAGGATAAATTATTAAAAGAAGCAAATAATTCATCCCGATTTAGAAGTGTTTTGGATACCGTCGAATCTTATGCTGCTATTTATAGTAATATTATGGAACAATTAAATAGTGGAGAAAAAACAGCTTTAATTTTTTTTGAAAATGCTGTAACAAACCCTAATTCAGATGATCCAGATGACCATAAGCTTACAATGCGTGCAAAAGAAGGCTATAATCAGCTTATTTTAAACATTTCTGATATTATTAAGCTTAAAAAAATTCTATCAGGTATTGTGGCGACATTAAATGTACAGAAAAAAGCAGAAGAGACTCTTGCAAAGTATAAAATACCAGAAGGACATATTCTTGCACAAATGTTAAAAGATATAAAAGTAAGATATATAAAGCGCTTAAAAAATATTTGTAATACTTCTTCTTTTGAGAAATTTTACGCCAGTGTGTCAAGTAAGGCAGATAACTCATCTGAACTTAAAAGTATTTTGTATGTCATAGACTCTTATAACAATATTGCAAAACAATTAAGTGAAAAAGAAAAGGATGCTTTTGATTTTCTTGGAGATTCTATACAAACATACAACTTAGATAAGCTAGACGATCGTGTACTGACAATTCATTTAAAAGAAAATTATAAGCAGTTTATATTGGATGTTGATGATGTTGTTAGCTTGAGAGCAGCTCTATCAAATGTTGTAAGAACATTAGAAACAAAAAAAATGTTAGAAAATGTTATTGGGTGTTATATTGGTATAGACTATGATGTGCTTAAGCAAAAATTTGTAGATGCAAAAATAAAATATGTTAATTATTTAAAAAATATTTTTAATACATTTTATGGATTATACGATAATTTATCACGTAACACAGACGCTCTATTTCAATTTAAAAGTATTTTGGATACCATCAACCCTTATACTGATGTTATTGATAGTAATATTATGAAACAATTAGATAATAATGAAAAAAATGCTTTAATTATTCTTGGAAATTCTATAACAAATCCTAATCCATTTGATCCAGATGATCATAAATTTATAACTCATTCGAAAGAAAATTTTAATCGATTCATACTAGAAATAGGTATTGATAAATTTAAGGAAATTTTATCTGAAATTTTGACAACACTAGATAAGATAGATACGTCAGAAAAGGCTATTCAACAGTATAATGGTTTAGGGAAGAGTATATTTATCCAAAGGCTCAAAAATGCAAAAATGGACTATTTAAAGCTTTTAAAAATAGATTGTAATACTGATGATTTTGATAAGATGTACAGGAATTTGTCAAGAAAAGCAAACAACGAAATTCTATTTAAAAATATTATAGATGATATACCAAACTATCAAAAAATTGTGGACCAACTTGATCAAAATGAAAGGAATGCTTTTGTGTTCCTTGAAAGATGTATAATAAAGTTTAATCCAGACAATCCAAATGATTATTCATTGATGGTTTTAAGGACACAAAATTTTAATAAATTCGTATTAGCTAAAGATATTTATTTATTACGAATGATCCTATCAAAGATTGTATTAACATTAAATGTCATAAAAAAGGCAAAAGAGACTTTTGTGAATTATATGAGTTATAAGGGAATAGTAAGAAATAAATTCATGCAGAGATTACAAGATGAAGAGGCAAAGTATATAAAGGATGTACAAGATAGTTGTGACAGCTATGATGAGATGTATCATAATTTGTTGAAAATATCAGGTTTGTATCGATTTGAAAAAATTCTAATGGTTTTTGCTAGCCTATTGAAAACGAGTTGGGAAATTTAAATCAAAATATAAATTTATGGCAAAATAAATCTATAAAATAATTAAAGTATCTATTAACATACCTTTTAACCGGTGTAGTTAATAGATACTTATATATTTAAAGCAAGTTAACGATAATTCTATATTCATTATGATTGTCGTATCCTAATTTTATAGGAATTATATATGAAGGAACTATATATAATTTTTGTCAGTTATAGTTAGATATTGGTGTTTTATACTTTGGATAATGATAATCTTTAACATTTAATTGTGTATTTTTAGTTATAGGGCTTAAGTAAAATATTATTCAGTTTTGTTGACTTGTATAGTTTTTAATTCATATTATTTGGTTGAGTATTTTTAATAGAATCAGTTAGAAAGCTTATTTTTAGCTTCCTTTTTAATATGAGTAATTGTATACTTTATGAATCGTTATTTAATCATCCACTATTTATTAATTTTTGTTTTTTGTGTCTTAGTATCCTTGTTAGAAAAGCTAAAAATAATAAACAAAACAAGGAGGCGAAGAAAGAAATGAAAGTAACAAAAGGAAAAGGAAAGAGAGAAGAGGGTATAAGAGGGTATAGAGAGAAGGGGAAGAGTAAAGGGATTGGTGATGGTGATGATGGTGATGTTTGTGATGGGATGTAATAATGGGATGTTGGAAGAAGAGAAGGGAATGAATTTTTGGATGTTTTTACGTCTTTTGGGGAAATGGTAGGGAGTGTATTGGGATTGAATATTTATTCAAAGAAATCGGATGTAGGGAATTACTTTAAGAAGGTTCAGGGTACTGTGCAAGTGAGACTGCGGTGAAAAACATTAGTTGAGAGTAAACTTGATAAGATAATAGAAGGAGCAAAGGAAGTAAGTGAGGCAATTGGTGATGCTGATGAGCCAATTGCTAATGTTGCGACTACTAATGGTGCTGGTTCTGTTGGGATTGGAGTTGATGGTCTAGTAAAAGGCATTAAAAACATTGTAGATGTAGTACTTAAGGGTGTAGGAAATGCTGAGGCTGGGAATGATAAGAAAGCTGAAGATGGTAATACTGCAAGAACTGTTGCTGCTGGGGATGGAGAAGCAGGTAAATTATTTATTGCTGATAATGGTGCTGCTGGTAATGCTAATAATGCAAAAAAAGTGGCAACAGATGCAGCAAAGGCAGTAGGAGGAGTAACTGGTGCTGATATATTAAAGGCTATTGTTAAAGATGGTGGTGATGCTTCAAAATTAGCTACTGCTCAGAATCCTGGAGCTGCTCCTAAAGATGCAACAATAGCAGGTGGAATAGCATTAAGGGTTATGGCTAAGGATGGTAAATTTTCGGCTCCTAATGCTGCTGCTGATGATGCCGTTGCTACAGTTAAAGGAGCATCAGTAAGTGCAGTAACTAAAGCGTTAGATACATTAACAATAGCAATAAGAAGTACTATTGATGAAGGACTTAAAAGTGTTAAAGAAGCAATGAAAACTAATACTGATGTTATTGTAGCATCTGAAAAGAGTGGTTCTGGTGCTAAAAATAAATAGTCAAAATTATATAAGTAAATAAGAAAAATAAAGTTACAAAGGAAAGATACTGAGAGTTTAAGCTCTTGGTATCTTTTATTGTTTAGTGTGTTAAATAGAGATATATTGCTTTATATGATTAATTTTATTATTTGTGGTTTCTGTTAAAATGTTCTAATTAAAAATATTCAGTTTATTTGATGAAATTGTACACCAAAAAAAGACAATATATTATAAAAAATAAGTTTTAATCTTTATGGTGAAATATGCTAATCATTTGAAAAAATTGAATGACAATCGTTTATATTTGTAATTATAATGTAAAAAAATACACTAATATTTTTAACAAAAATTAAATATTATAAATTATAAAAAAGTCAATGATAAATATTTTGTATTTTCAAATTTGTAATAGATGATAATAAAATCAATGGTCAATTTTTATATAGATATTTTTATGAATTGTTATTTATATTCGTTCATTGGTTATTTGTCTTATTTTATTTTGGGTGTCTTACTAGTATTTAAAGCAAAGCTAGAAAATAATAAAAAAAACAAGGAGGCGAAGGAAAGGAATGAAAGAGAAGAAAGGAATAGGAAATATAGAAGAGTGTATAAGCGAGTATAGAGAGAAGGGAAGAGAGAAGGGAAGTAAAAGAATAGTAAAGGGATTGATGATTGTGATGATGATGGTGGTGATGGGATGTAATAGTGGAGGAGTTGCGGGAGGAGAGGGAACTTCAGGAGGAGAAGGGAGTGGAGCAATGATGGAAGTAGGAAGGAGTGCAGAGGGAGTATTTTATAAGTTTATAGAGTTGGTGACAGATTCTTTGGGTTTAAATATAACTACAGGTACACCTAGAGATAAAGTATCAAGATATTTTACAGAATTGGCAAAAAAAATAGAACAAACTATAGAATCATTACGAGGAATTGAAGAGCAGATTAAATCATCAGGAGATAAACACAAATCAGAGTCAGTTGGAAAATCAAATCAAGAGATTGAAGACGCTAAGAATACATTGATAACATTGAAGGGACATATAGAATCTTTAAAGGATATAGGTGATGCTAACAAGGTAGTGGAGGTGCAAGCCAGTCAAAGTGGAGTAACAGTAAATCAGGCTAAATTAGAAGTGATATATGATGCATTGAAAGGAATAGTAACTGTAGCTGTTGCAGAGGGTATTGAAGAACCAAAAAAAAGTGCGGTAAAAGTTATAAACACATCATTAGGAGGAACCAATCCAGAAAATGGAGCCAAGGTCTTAACAGCAGGTGCTAATGCAGGAGGAGATGCGGGATTGGAAGCAGCAGCAATAGTATCAGCGGTGAGTGGCAAGGAAATATTGGCTGCGATTGTTGGATCTTCAAAGGCAGATGCAACTGGAACAATATCATCAGATGTAGATGGCAATACAAGTGCATTAAAGTTTGCAAGGGGAGGATCTACTGCATCTCAGTTAGCAAAAACTTCAGCATTAGCAGGTGCTGTGAGTGGAGGAATAGCATTACGCTCTCTAGTTAAAGATGGTAAATTGGCTTCGCATTCTGGTAATGATAGCAAAGGAGTAGAGGTTGCGGGAGTAAGTGCAACAAATAAACTGTTAGGTGCAGTAGATGATGTGGTTAGAGAGATAGTGAAAAAAGTATTTGATAAAATAAAGCAAAAATTAGGTAGTTCAAGAAATCCAAAATTAACAGTGTAATGAAGAAAATAGATAGTTAGTAGTTAAATTATTTATTAATTATTTATTAATGAGATAATGTAAGGCAAACTTAGAGATGAGTCTAAAATCTAAGTTGCCTTCTTGTTTAAAGAATGATTTTATTTTTTTATGTCTCTTTGTTACACAAGATATAAAGAGAAAGTTATTATTATCATTTTTAATTTATTTCTTTTCTTCATGATTATATTTGACTTTCTAGGAAATAGAGAATAAGTAGAGTATTGAAAGTGGTGATGATGGTGGTGATGGTGATGATGGGATGTAATAGTGGGGTAGTAGAAGAGAGTAGAGAGAATAGGTTTTTAAAGTCTTTGGTGGGATTGAGTAATGAATTTTTAAATGTTTTCACTTCATTTGGGGAAATGGTAGGGAGTGTATTGGGATTGAATTTGGAAAGTAAGAAATCGGATGTGGGTAAGTATTTTAAGACAGTGCAGGATACTGTAGAAGGAGTTAAAACAGGACTTAATAAGATTGTTGCTGATATGAGGGAAGAAAAGAATCCTAATGCTGAGGCTACAGCTACTGCAGTGAAAACGTTAGTTGAGAGTAAGCTTGATAAGATAATAGAAGGAGCAAAGACAGCAAGTGAGGCAATTGGTACTGATAACGACCCAATTGCTAATATTGGTGTTCAGGGTAGTGCTGGTGCTGCTGTTCAAGACAATTCAGTTAAGTCTCTTATTGAAGGGCTTGACAAGATTGTAGGTGTGGTACTTAAAGATAAAGGAAATCCTACTGCTGGGAATGATAAAAAAGCCGAAGATAATACTACTGCAAGAGCTAATAATGGTGATGATGCAGGTAAATTATTTGCTGGTGATAATGCCGGTGCTAATGCGAATGCAAATAAAGCAGCAGCTGATGCTGCTAAGGCTGTTGGGGCAGTAATCGGTGCTGATATATTAAAAGCTATTGTTAAAGGTGATAGTGGTAAAGCTGTTCTTTTAGCGAAGAATACTGCCAATAATAATGCTGTTGCTGATGCAGCTAATGCTACAGATGCATCAGTAGCAGGAGCTGTAGCATTAAGAGCAATGGCAAAGGGTGGTAAATTTGCTAATAGTAGTAATACTGATATTGCTACTTCAGTTAAAGCAGCAGCAGTAAGTGCAGTAACTAAAGTATTAGATACCCTAACTATAGCAATAAGAAAAACAATTGATGCAGGATTGAAGGAAGTTAAAGGAGCAATGAAAATAAATGTTAATGAGCCTGCTGTAATTACTGAATCTAAAAATTAATAAATTAGAGGCGATCTTTAATAAAAGATAAGCAAATTAAATAAAGACATGAAGGGAAAATATATCTCTTGTAACAAAAGAGTAATTTTCCTTTTTTTATTTTGGTTAGCATAAAATAACCTTAAAAAAGTAACTTTCTTAACTTCCTTTGATAAACTTTTTAATTTATCGTTAGGTTAAGTTTTTTTGATGTAGTTAAATAAGAAAGCAAAGGAATAAGAGAGGAAAATATGGGGGAGAGGAAGGGAAGGAATAGGAGGAAGAATAGGAGAAATAAGGAAGGGAAGAGAGAAAGGGAAAAGAAGAATAAGAGAAGTGATAATAATGATGATGATGGTGATGGGATGTAATAATGGGGGAGTAGAATAGAGTAGAGAGAGTAGGTTATTGAAGTCATTGGTGGGATTGAGTAATGAATTTTTGAATGTTTTTACGTCATTTGGGGATATGGTGGGGAGTGTATTGGGATTGAATGTTAATTCAAAGAAGTCAGATGTGGGGAAATATTTTAAGACAGTGCAGGATACTGTAGAAGGAGTTAAAACAGGACTTAATAAGATTGTTGCTGATATGAGGGAAGAAAAGAATCCTAATGCTGAGGCTACAGCTACTGCAGTGAAAACGTTAGTTGAGAGTAAACTTGATAAGATAATAGAAGGAACGAAGACAGCAAGTGAGGCAATAGGAGTAGAAGGTAGTGAACTAATAGGTAATGTTGCTGCTGGTGGTAATAATGCTGCTGCAGGTGTGTCTGGTAGTGAGATTGATAGTCTAGTAAAGGGAATTAAGGGGATTGTTGATGTAGTACTTCAAGGCGTAGGTAAGGCTGATGCTGGGGATGATAAAAAGGCTGAAGATGGCAGTACTGCAAGAACTGCAGCTGCTGGTAATGGTGAGGCAGGCAAGTTATTTGCTGCTAACGCTGATAGTGCTGCTAATGCAAAGAAGTCAGCAGCAGATGCAGCAAAAGCAGTTGGGGCAGTTACTGGTGCTGATATTTTGCAAGCTATGATTAAAAATGATGGTGTTGCTATGAAGTTTGCTAAGAATAATGATGGTAATGCTGGTGTTTCTGCTCCTAAAGATGCGGAAGTAGCAGGGGGAATAGTATTAAGAGCTGTTTCTCAAAATGGAAAATTTGCTAATGCTAATGATAATGCTAGTAATGATGTTGTTGTTGTAGTTAAAGGAACAGCAGCAAGTGCAGTAACTAAGGTATTGGACACATTAACAGTAGCAATAAGAAGTACTATTGATGAAGGAGTAAAAAAAGTAAAAGAATCAATGAAAATTAATACTAATACTACTCCTGTAGCATCTGGAAATGGTGGTTCTGGTGGTCAAAATTAACATAATTTAATAATGAAAAAATAATATAAATAAAGTTATAAAGTAAAGGTACTGAGAGTTGATTTCTTAGTATCTTTTGTTTTGTTGTGTTAAGTAAGAGATGTATTTTTTCTTATCATTTTTTAGTTATTATCCATTCATTAGTTATTTATCTGATGTTGTTTTTTGTATCTTACTTTTCGTAAGAGATAAGCTATAAAAAAAGATAAATAAAAGAAGGCGAAGAAAATGAAGAGAGAAGGAATAGAAGGGGAAATAAAAGGGAAGAGAGAAATAGAGAGAGGGAAGAGAGGAGAAATAAAGGGAGTGAGAAGAATAAAAGGGATAGTGATGATGATGGTGATGATAGTGATGAGATGTAATAGTGGGGGAGTAAGTGGAGAAGTGAAGGATCCAGAGAAAGTGTTTTTGAGTGAGATGGTAAATTTAGGTAAAGGGTTTTTAGATGTTTTTGTGAGTTTTGGCGATATGATTACAGGGACGTTGGGGGGATTAAAGGCGGAAACAAAGAAAAGTGAGATAGGGGCTTATTTTACTAAGATTGAGAATACAATGAAGATAGTGAAAGGGAAATTGGGAGAGATTTTAGAAAAGAATGGACATTATACGAAAGTGAAAGGTAAGGTAGAGGAATTTATTGGGGAGATAAGTAAGATTGAAGAAGGGGCAAAGGAAGCAGCTGGGGGTGCTAGTGGTAGTGAAGTAATAGGGAATGCTAAGAAAGGTGGAGATGCAGTTGCTGCTAGCAAAGATTCTGTTGTTTCTCTTGTTAAGGGGATAAAGGCAATAGTTGGGGTAGTGTTGGGAGAAAAGGAAGGTAATGCTGATAATAATATTATTACTGAAGAAAAGAAGGAAATTGGTAAATTATTTGGGAAGAAGGATGGTGATAGGGCTCAAGAATCAGAGGCAGCTAAAGTTAGTGCATCAATAGGAGCAGTAAGTGGAGCTGATATATTGAAGGCGATATCTAGTTCTAAGGAAGATCCTCAATCTGATAATAATGAGGGAATTGAGAAAGCTGTAGATGCAGCGGAAATTGCTATTGCTATAGCTAAGGATGATAAGAAAGAGATTAAAGATCCAGCAAAGAAAGATGCAGTAATAGCAGCTGGTATAGCATTGAGAGCCATGGCTAAGGATGGTAAATTTGCGGCTAAAAAGGATGAAGAGAAAGCAGCAAATGCAGTAAATGGAGCAGTATCAAGTGCAGTAAATAAGGTGTTGAGTACATTGACAATAGCAATCAGGAATGCAGTGGATGAAGGTTTAAAAGGGATTAGTGAGATATTAGGAGAGATTAAGCAAGGAGAAGGTTCTAAAGCCAAAGTTAGTGAATAAGTTGAATTAGGGATATTGTTAGTATAATTGGATTAATTAGATAAAATAATTGGTTAAGAGGGCTTATTTTAGCTCTCTTTTTTATTTTTAAGATTGTATATGTTATATTAAGTCATATTTTTTTGCTTCCGTTATTCTAAGAAAAGCTAATAATAAAAAAAAACAAGGAGGCGAAGGAAGAAATGAAAGAGAAGAAAGAATTAGGAAAGAGAGAAGAGGAAGAAAGAGAGTGTAGAGGGAAGGGAAGAGAGAAGAGAAGTGGAAGAGTAAAGGGATTGATGATGATGCTGGTGATGGTAGTGATGATGGGATGTAATAATGGGGGAGTTGCGGGAGGAGAAGGAGCAGCAGGGGGAGACGGGAGTGGATTAAGTGGAGCAATGATGGAAGTAGGGAGGAGTGCAGAGAGGGCATTTATGCATTTATAGAGTTAATGTCAGATGTATTGGGATTTAAAGTGAATAAAGATACAAAGAAAGAGGATGTAGGAAATCATTTTAAGATTTTAGGAAAGAAGCTAGGAGACACATCAAAGGAGTTAGAAGAAGTAGCAGTAAAAGCAGAAATAGGTGTTGATAAAGGTATTTCATCAAAAAGTCCAATTAGAGAAGCAGTTGATTCAGCTAAGGAAATTTTAAGCGCATTAAAAGGATATTTAGATTCTTTAAAGGATATAGGTGATTCTGATAAGGTAGGAGAGGTAGGAAGTGATGCCCAAAAAGGAGTATCGGCAAGTATAAATGAATTAAAAGTAGCATGTAATGCATTTAAAGGGATAGTAAACATAGCAGAAAAAGTAGGAGTTGATAAACTGGCAAAGAGTGACTTAGTGTTATCTCAAGCATCAATAGGAGTAACTAATCCACAAAATGGAGCTAAGATTTTGGCTAAGGGCGTTGCTGCAGGGGAAGCAGTGGGAGATAAAGCAGTAGCAATAGTATCAGCAGTGAGTGGAAAAGAAATATTATCGTCAATAGTTGGATCATCGGAGGATAAAGCTGTAGAAATAACAAGTAACGTAACCGCAGAGACAACACCGTTGGAATTTGCCGTGGGAGGAGCTACTGTAGCTCATCTAGCAAATGCTGCAGCTAAAGCATCAGCAGTATCAGGAGGTATAGCATTACGCTCTTTGGTTAAAGGTGGTAAATTGGCTACACATAATGGTAACAATGATGAAAAAGCAGTACAATCAGCAGGAATAACTGCAGTAAATAAGTTATTAGGAGCGGTAGAAGGAATAGTGAAGAAGACAGTAAAGAATGTATTAGAGAAAGTAAAGCAAGAAGTGGATAATGCAAGAGAGCCGAAAGCATTAGGGAAGCAGTAATATTTATATTATTTATAATTTATATAGTTGAAAATGATTAGGTATAAATATTAGTAAAGGGAGCAATAAAGCTCTCTTTTTTTTGTTTTCAAAATAGTATGTGTTATATGAGTCATATTTTTTTGCTTTCTTTAAAGCAAAGCTAAAAATAATAATAAAAAACAAGGAGGCTAAGAAAGGAATGAAAGAGAAGAAAGGAATAGGAAATATAGAAGAGTGTATAAGCGAGTATAGAGAGAAGGGAAGAGAGAAGGGAAGTAAAAGAGGATTAAAGGGGATAAGAATAAGAGAAGTAATGATGGTGATGGTGATGGTGGTGATGATGGGATGTAATAGTGGGGGAGTAAAGGGAGGAGGAGCTTCAGGAGGAGAAGGGAGTAGTGGTTTAAGTGATATAATTTCAAGTGCAAGAAAGGAATTTTTGGATGCTTTTTTATCTTTTGGTGAGTTATTAAAAGAAGTACTTGGTTTTAATTTAGATACAACTAAGAAAGAAGTTGGGGAACACTTGGGTAAGGTTGGAGAGGCAGTTAATGTAGTTAAAGGTAAATTGGAGAGTCTTAAGAGTAATGGTCAGTTTAGTTTAATAAAAGATAAGGCAGATGGTATAATCACCAAAGCAATTGATACTTTGAAAAAGATAGTTGATGGTGTAAGTAAAATTAAGGGAGCTACTGGTGCTGCTAATGATAAAATAGCTAGTGCTACTGGTGATAATAATGATGCAGTGCCAGCAGATACAGCAAGTGTAAAGGGTCTTGTTGAGGGAATTAGTATGATCTATGAAGCAGCTAAGGAAGTGAAAGTTGATTCAAAAGGAAATGCTGATAAGACAATTGCTGATTCTAAAGCAATTGCAAAGTTATTTAATGGTAGTGCTAATGTTTCTGATGCTACTGGATTAAAAGCGGCTAATGTAGCCTTGAATGCAGCTAGTGGTGCAGATGTATTAGCAGCGATTGAAGCGGTTAAGGCTGGTACAAGCAAACCTGCTGGTCAAATAAAAGATGCAACAGATGCTTATGATATTGCTATTGCTAATAAAAGTAATGATGATATTACTGGTAATGTTAAAACAAATGCATCAGCAATAACAGCAGGTTTAGCATTAAGGGGTATGGCAAAAGATGGCAAATTAGCAACTAAAGCTACTGATGCACCACAAGAAGGGATAAATGCAGTGTTATCTAGAGCAGTTAGTAAAACTGTGAATGAGATAATGTTTAATATAAGAAGAACAGTTGATAAATGTTTAAAAGATGTTAATGATTGCATAGAAGAAAATTTTAGTAGTGAAGTAAAATCCAAGTAGTAAGTATAATGTGTTGTTTTTAAACTGTTTATTTGGGCAAGATTTTTAAGTTTGACAAGCAGAAATATCTTATAGGTGTTTCTGCTTGTTTAGGTTTGCAATAATTAAGTAGAAATAATGATAAATAGATTGCATATTTATGCAATTATTATTTTTTAAAATACAGACAAACATAGATAAATGAAGAATTTCTTAATATGGTTTCAAAGAAATCTGATGTAGGGAATTACTTTAAGAAGGTTCAGGAGACTGTACAAGGGATAAAAGATGGGCTTAATAAAATTGTTGCTGAAATGAAGGAAGAAAAAAATCCTAATTTAGAGGCTACTGAGAGTGAAGTTAAAACATTGGTTGAGAGTAAACTAGATAAGATAATTGGTGGAGCAAAGGAGGCAAGTGAGGCAATAGGTAATGCAGGTGATCCAATTGGTAATATCGCTGCTAATAATGCTGGCGGTACTGCTGGTGATATCGATAGTTTAGTAAAAGGAATTAAAGGTATAGTTGGAGTTGTACTTAAAGAAGGAAATGCTGAGGCTGGGGATGATAAAAAGGCTGAGAATCTTAGTTCAAGAAATAATGATGGTGCAGGGAAGTTATTTGCTAATGTTGCTGATGCAGATGCAAAAAAAGCAGCGGCTGATGCGGCAAAAGCAGTTGGAGCAGTAACCGGTGCTGATATTTTACAAGCTATTTTCAAAGGTAATGAAGGTGATGCTGTTAGACTAGCTAAGCATAATGCTGCAGCTGGTGCTGAATCTAATAAAAAAGATGCTGTTATAGCAGGAGGCATAGCATTGAGAGCTATGGCTAAAGATGGTAAATTTGCTGGGCCTAATAATGCTGATGCAGATGCAAAGAAAGCAGTAGAGGGTGCAGCAATAAGTGCGGTAACTAAGGCATTAGATACATTAACAATAGCAATAAGAAAAACAATAGATTCAGGTCTTAAGGAAGTAAAAGGAGCAATGAAAATTAATACTAATGATATTCCTGTAGCATCTGAGAATAGTGGTTCTGGTGGTCAAAATAAATAGGCAAGGTTATATAAGTAAATAATAAAAATAAAGTCATAAAGTGAAGATACTAAGAGTTAAGCTTTTGGTGTCTTTTATTTTATAGTGTGTTAAATAGAAATATGTTACTTGATATGATTAATTTTTATTATTTGTGATTTCTTTAAAATTTTCTAGTTAAAAATATTCAGTTTATTATATAAAATTGTACAAACAAAGATATAAAATAAGCTTTTATCTTTATTTTGAAATTTAATGTTGTTAAATCTGACGATAATAGAAGCAAAGTGGGAGAATATTTTAAGACTATAGGAGATAGATTAAAGAGTACTAAGGATAAATTGGATGCTTTAGCATTTAGCAAGAGACATGTCTGCTACTTTACATGTTGATACCACAGCGGTTGAGACTGTTATTAAAGGTACTAGTGAAATTATTGCAAAATTAGTTACCTCTGTCACTAAACTTGCTGGAGTTGTTGGTGATACTGATATAGGTGATAATGCTGCTGCTGCTGCGGTAGCTGCTGAAGGGGCTGGTGTTAAAACTGTTATTGATGAAATTAAAGCTATAGTTGAGATTGCAGAAAAGTCTGGTGTAAAGATTGGAAAAGGAACTGCTGGTGTTGAAGTGGCTGCTGGTGCTAATACTGATGCACCTGCTGTTATTGCTGCTAATGCTACTGCTGGCCAGGGTGCTGGTTCTAAGCTAGCTGAAGAAGTTGTTAAAGCTGACCCATAGGCAATTATTGATAAGATAAAAAATGCTGAGATCAAACAAGGTAATCTTAATCAGAATGATAATAATGATGTCGGAGAATTGGCTACTGGTACTCCTAATCATGCTAATGGTGCTAAGGCAGTTACTAATGCAGATTTGGCAGCAGCAGTGGCTCTCAAAGCAATTACTAAGAGTGGTAAATTTAGTGCTGCTGCTGCAGATACAGAGGCAGTTAAGGGCGCATCAGTAAGTGCGGTAAATAAGGTATTAGGGATATTGGATGTAATAATTAAAAAAACAGTAGAAATCAATTTAGGTAAGATAGGAGAAGCAGTTAAGGGAATAAAATACTCTGAATCTGGTGGAACTGAATCTAATCAATCTACAGCTATTAAATAAATTTGCAAATTAAATAATAAAAGATATTTATAAGGGAAACACATTTTTCTGTAATTAGGAGAAATGTGTTTCTTTTGTGAGATGTATTCTACTCGATGATATATTCTAAAGATAAAAAATCACAGTACCAATGATTTTGTTTTTTGTTTTCATTAAAACTTTGAAGACAAGCAAAAAAGCTAAAAATAATAATAAAAAACAAGGAGGC
>NZ_AYOU01000144.1 GCF_000500065.1 Borrelia hispanica CRI
TGTAATAGTGGAGGAGTAAAGGGAGAAGGAGCAGCAGGAGGAGACGGGAGTGGGTTAAGTGGAGCAATGATGGAAATAGGGAGAAGTGCAGAGAGGGCATTTTATGCATTTATTGAGTTAATGTCAGATGTATTGGGATTTAATGTGAACACAACTACAAAGAAAGAGGATGTAGGAAATCATTTTAAGAGTTTAGGTAAGAAGCTAGGAGATGCATCAAAGGATTTAGAAGAAGTAGCAAAAAAAGCAGAGATAGGTGATAGTAAAAGTGTTTCATCAAAAAGTCCAATTAGAGAAGCAGTTGATTCAGCTAAGGCAGTTTTAAATAGGTTAAAAGGGCATTTAGAGTCATTAGGTACAGTAGGTGATTCTAATGTAGTAGGTGATGCAGAAACTAGTGCTAAACAAGGAGTGGCAGCAGATGATGATGCATTAAAGAAAGCATATAATTCGTTAAAAGAAATAGTAAAAGTTGCAACGAGTGTAGGTGTTAAAGCTTTAAAAGTAGGATCTACAACTTTATCAATAGATAGTGTATCTAATAAAGAAGGAGCTAAGATGTTAGCTACAAGTAATGCAGGAGCAGCGGCAGCAGATATATCTAAAGCAGCAATAATATTAACAGCAGTGAGTGGTGAGGAAATATTAGACTCAATAGTTAAGTCAGGAGAGAATGATGCAGCACTATCAAATAATGCGGATGATACAACAAGTGCGATGAGTTTTGCAAGAGGAGGTCAAGCAGCTCACTTATCAAATGCTGATACTCCAAAAGCGGCAGCAGTAGCAGGAGGTATATCGTTACGTTCATTAGTGAAGACAAGTAAACTAGCAGCAGGAGGGAATTCTAAAGCACAAGGAGGAAAAGAAGAAGTACAAAAAGTAGGAATCACTGCAGTAAATAAGTTATTGGGAGCAGTAGAGGATTTAATTAAGAAAACAGTAAAGAATGTGCTTGAGAAAGCGAAAGTAGAAATAGATAAAGCAAGAGAAACAACAAAAATATCATAATTATTAGTGTAATCAATATAAATAAAGATAGTTATAGAATTAGGTTATTGGATAATGAGAGTAGAAGGCAAGTTTAGATATGAAGATATGAGTCTAATTTGCCTTTTTTTAATGACTTTTCTTTTTTATGTTTTTTTATTACAAGATATAGATAAAAACAAAGTCATTATTATTTATTTTGATTTATTAATATGAATGATATTTCTGTGTAAATCATATTTTTTTGCTTTTATTTCTTAATAGCACAAAGTTAAATAAATAATAAGAAATCAATAAAAGAAATAAGAGGCAAAGAAAGAATGAAAAGAATAAGAAGAAGAGGAGAGATAATAAAGAGAAAAAGAATAGTAGAAGTGATGATGATAGTGATGGGATGTAATAGTGGAGGAGTGAAGGATCCAGAGAAAGTGTTTTTGAGTGATATGGTTAATTTAGGGAAAGGATTTTTGGAAGTTTTTGTGAGTTTTGGGGATATGGTAAGTGGGAGGTTGGGAATAAAGGCAGAAACAAAAAAATCGGATATTGAGAAATATTTTACTGATATTGAAAAAACTATGATTTCAGTAAAGGAGAAGTTGCAAGCAGAAGTGGCAAAGAATGGAAATTATGTAAAAATCAAGGAAGTATTTGATCAGTTTATTACAGGTACATTAGACAAGATTGCGGAAGGTGCTAAAAAAGCAGCAAGCGGGGCTACTGGTGGTGCTGTTATTGGAAGTTCTGCTAAAAATGAAGATGCTGCACCTGGAGAGGTTGCAAGTGTTAATGCGCTTGTTGAAGGAATTAAAACAATAGTTGCTGTAGTCCATGAAAAATGAGGGAAATGCTGATGCGAATAAGACTACAGATGATGATAAAAAGGATATAGGTAAGTTGTTTAGTAAAGCATCTGATAATGGATCAGAAGCTGAGGCAGCTAAGGCAAATGCATCACCAGCATCATCATTACTTCTCTTATTCTTATCCCCTTTACTCCTCTTTTACTTCCCTTCTCTTCTTATTTTTGCCCTTTGACTTCTCTCATATCTCTTTTTCAATCCTTACTCCATTTCTTTTGCAAGTTCTATTTTTTCTTCCCTAAGACCAATTGGTGTTTCCCAAACTTAGTACAACAGCAAACATAAATTAAAAATGAATAAACTAAATGCACTCATGATAAATAAATACTTTAAAAAAATATAATAATGAAATCACTTAATTTAAAAAGAAAACATCTCCCATGCTTTGCCAAGAACTAGAGAAGTGTTTCCTTTAAATAATTTTTTATCTTACTGCTCTTTATCTACAATTATTTATTATTGTTGCCCACTAGCTGCTTCTGCTGCCTTATCTTCTTGCTTAATTGTAGCCAATGTTTCATTTATCTTTTTTAATCCAATATCAACTGTATTTCTTATTCCTATTATTAAAGCACTCAATGTCTTCCCAACTGCGCTTGCCGCTACTCCATTGATTGCAGGTACAGCTTTGTCCTCATTCTTAGTAGCAAATTTACCACCTTTAGCCATTGATCTTAATGCTATACCTCCTGAAATAATTGCATCTTTCTGTTTAGTTTCTTTAGTACCACTATCATTTTTAGCAGTAGCAATCTCAGCAACATCCTTTGCTTGATCAATATCTTTACCAGCTTGCTGAAACTACATCAGACTTGGCAATAGCTTGCAATATGTCAACACCACTTACAGCCCCAATTGATGGTAGTGATGATGGGATGTAATAATGGGGGAGTTAGGGAAGGAGAAGGGGAAGGAGGAGGAAGTTTAAGTGAAGTACTCATGGAAGTAGGGAGAAGTGCAGAGAATGCATTTTATGCATTTATAGAGTTAATGTCAGATACATTGGGATTGAGAGTAACTAAAGATACAACTAAACAACAGGTAGGAGAACATTTTAATAAGCTAGGTGGTAGCTTTGGAGAAGCATCAGCAGAATTAGAAGCGGTAGCACAAAAGTTGGAAATAGAAGGGTCTAAAGATTCTCTATTAAATAATTCAGTGAAAGTAGCAGTTGATGCAGCTAAGAAAACGTTGGAAGCATTAAAAAGTCATTTAAACTCTTTAGGGACAGTAGGTGATTCTACTAACAAGGTAGTAGGTGAGGTAACCTCTCAACAAAGCGGGGCAGCGGCAGATACAGAAGAATTAAAAAAAGCTCTTAAGGCACTTCAAGGAATAGTGGAGATAGCTAATGTAGAAGGTGTTGAAAAATTAAAAGAGAGTAATTTAGTATTGAATCAACAATCAATAGGAATAGCCAATCCAGAAAATGGAGCTAAGGTTTTAACAGCAGGTGCTAATGCAGGTGGGGCTTCTGGTCCAGAAGCAGTAGCAATAGTATCGGCAGTGAGTAGTGAAGAAATTTTAGAATCTATAGTTAAATCAAAAGAAAATGATGTTAAATCACTGTCAGGAAATGCCGTGGCAGGTACAACTCCATTGGAATTTGCAAAAGGAACAAATAATACTGGTCATTTAGCACAAGGGGCAGCTAAAGCAGCAGCAGTAGCTGGAGGAATCGCCCTACGTTCATTGGTTAAAGATGGCAAATTAGCTGCTAATAATAATAATGATGAAAAAGCAGTACAAGGAGCAGGAATAAGTGCAGTAAATAAACTATTAGTAGCAATAGAAGATATAATTAAAAAAACAGTAAAGAATGTGCTTGAAAAAGTAAAACAAGAAGTAGATAAAGCACGAGCTACAAAAGTAGCAAATCATCAATAAGATA
>NZ_AYOU01000145.1 GCF_000500065.1 Borrelia hispanica CRI
AACCAGAATGCTATGAATCTTGAATTTAGATTTGTAGTAGCATTGATATCTGTGAAATTATCATTAAGAGTTTTGACCTCTTTGATTATTTGATCTATGAATTCAAGTTCGGCATGTATTATTTTTTCAACTTCAGTGTCATGAAAGACTGTGGGTATAGTAGGTATACTTGTCATGCAGACTCCTTTTTATGAGGATATATTGATTAACAATCTATCAGAAGTAAAATCAAAATCAAGAATTTCATTTTCTTCAACCTGAATATTTTCATTATTCTTAAATTCGTTATCATTGATCTCATTAATTTTTGTATTCAAGTTTTCTTTTAGAGCAACAGAGACATCAATGCAGTGTACGCCCTTAATTTCATTCACAGGAGCAAAGAAATCTTGATATTCAAAACTAATTCCCATATCACCATAATTATTATTTGCAATTCTGGTGTAAATATCTCTAATTTTAGCGTCAACATTAAGATATAGATGATTTTTTAATATTTACTTTATATTTGCTTTTAGATTTGTATCTTCTATTTGTGTTTTATCTGAATTCATAAATTCGTCATCTATAATAAGATAAATACTAGCTGTACCAGCAGTACTTTTGATATTTGCGTGTGTAATACCATTAATAGATAGTAGAGAGTTCTTAATGGCCTCATAAGTAGTACTTTTTACACTTATGTGTTTTTCTATCGCTTGCCAATATTCAGAATCAGGTTTTATAGATTCGAATAATTTGTTAACCTCATCGATTAGTTCACATTCTTTGAATGCAAGTGATGTAGCAATAATGTTATAAATGGATGCTGGGTCGTCATTAATTAATATTTTGTAATTGTCTCTTAAATATTGACGTTTAGCATTTACAATTTGTTCAATATTCTTTTTCAAGACTCCAACATCAGAATCAAAAAACTGATCGGCTATCTTTACTAAAATGTATCCAACACCATTAAATCGACAACTAATAATGCATTGTAATAATGCTGATTTTAATTCTATTTTAAACTACCTAAAGCATCATCAACATCTAACGATGTGCTTGATATACTGTCTAATGTTATTCCATTCTTTAAACAATCTTTCGCTACATTATCTATGTAGTTCCTAAAAAATATTAAATATTTATATAAATCTCTTACATTTAATCTAAAATTTAATTTCATATCTTTTTTGTTATATTTCTTTTAATCTTATACCACACAAATATAATACACTTTATTATTTTTGCTAACTTTTTTTAATTTTTTGTTACTTTTTTTATACTCTTGTTTTGGTTTATGAAGGATAACTTTTACTTATTTAAATTTACTTTATCTTTAATTAACATCTTTATTTAAATATCAGCGTTAATAAAATTCCTACAGCTAGGGTAATAATGGTCCCAAACATCCATGCATGTAATTTAAATGTTCCTTTAACCTCTGAGGCAAATTTATCTATCTTAGTATCAAGTTCCATTTTGTTCAGTTCCATATCTTTTCTAACAATATCAATCTTATTATCAAGTTCTTTAATATCGGATTTTAAGTTGTTTTCAATAATATCTATTTTATTATCAAGTTCTGTAAATTTAGCATCTATTTTGTTATCAAGGACATCTTTAGCTTTTTCAATATCAGATCTTAAGCCACGCTCTAATATTTCCAGTTTAAGGTTAAAATTACTTTCTAAATATTGAAGATCTTTAATAGTAAGCTCATTTTTATAGTATCTATAAGACAAATCGTCAGCAATCTCTCTATTAATACCAGCTTTTACAAGCTCATTGAATACCATCTGCCTAGTAATTACAGGTTCCATTTGCATATACTCCATAAAGAATCTCCTTATGTAATTATTATACAATAATTTATAAGCTAAATGAAAGTAAATTTAGTAAAATATTGACTTCTATCACGATAATTTAAAGACATAATTAAATATGCTGCTGATAATGCATCAAGAACATCATCATGACTTCGGCCATCTCCATTATATGAATAAATATCACTAAATACAGAACGACTACTATAATCTAATAAATGCATCTTGTTATAAGTAAATGGTGTTAATAAAGAAACAATTCTTGCGTATTTATCTATTTTAGGTCTTGTTGGTGCAATTCTAAAGTAATTTTGCATATTATCTCGAAGTTTAACATATTCACGTGTCAATGAACCAGCTCCTTTAATATCATCTCTATCTTCAATATAAAGAGTATTAACATTTAAATTCTCCATTATTATCTTTATTGTATTCATAACATATGGATCAACAGCTGGTTTTTGCTCTTGAAATATAAATGCATAATACTTATCCGACACCTTCTCTAAAACACAAAGAAAAGTATTATCTCCACCACTACTATATGCTGGATCTAAATAAGCTATAGGACTTTTAAATTCATACTCTTTAATAATATTAATATTACTAAATATAACATCATTATTTGCAACCCATTCTCCAAGTAGTACACTGGCTTTATATGTTGGCAAGTCTTTATAAATTTCTTCTTGGGTCTTTATAAATTCCTTTGAAATTGTCTCATTATCATATGTCGTAAAATTATATGTAGAATATATTGTATTATTATCAATATAATCTGTTTTAAAATAATGCTCTGGATGATCAGGATTAGTATCAAAAACAATAAACTCTGGTTTGATTCTTAGTCTCTTAAGCGCTTCTTTTAATGTCTCTTTATGAAGAGTTGTTGCTTCATTAACATAAATAACAGCAGAATTCGATCCTCTAAATCTTTCAAAGTCTCTTATTTTATCTCCACCATATAAATTAATTCTTAAAGAATCGATTTCAAAATATGACGTATTTGAATATTTAGGAACAAAAGGTATTTTAAGCATATTAGCAAGCTTTTCAAACTGGCCTGTAACATTAATTTCTAATGATTTCTGTGAGTTGCCTAATATAAAATTATTGGTATCTT
>NZ_AYOU01000146.1 GCF_000500065.1 Borrelia hispanica CRI
ATAAAAGATGCAATATCAATCCCAAATTCACGCTTATATTCCCTTTGCATAGACTTAAAAATACTACTACTGTATATATCCATTTATTTATCCTCCAAACTTAAATCTACTCTCATCTAAGTCTGCAATTTTAAGTTTCTTCATTGTTTCATAACATAACTTCATTGTTTTATCTTCTTTCTCACGTTTTAAATCTTTAAGTTTAATCTTCTTATCTTGAAGTTCTCTACTATTTCCTTTCTTTTTACTCATTTTAATCTCTCTCTCCAATAGATTTATTTCTTCTATACAATCCTCAAGTTCCAATTCTAAATAATTGTTAAATGCCCTCATAAACTTAAGTCCAAGTTGACTTTTGGCTATACTAAATTGACTCTTAAGTTCACGTGCTTTAGCATTTGTCTCGAGTACTCGATCTAATATACTATTAAGAGTAGTTTTACAAATAGTTACTTTACTTTCACTAAAAAATTCCTTTGGATTATCTTTGATATTTTCCCATTTTTGTCTCATTTTACATACATTAGCCCGTGAAACACCAAGTTCTTTCGCTATTTCAGTATCACTTAACTGACCCTCACTGAAATACATGGCATAATCTTCATATCCCCTTTTTATTTTACTCATATCCCTTCAACCTTTTAAGTTAACAATAACTTAACAAAAACTAATTTTAGTTACATAAAATTTACAACAAAACATGAAACTTTACAAAAGAAGTAAACAATAAGATAACTGATATATATTGTTTAAATCATAAAGATAAGGAGGATCATATGAATAAAATTATAAGATTAATACTTTATAGCTCATTACTCTTATATTGTTGTAAAGGATACAAAGTAGATATAGTCCCTGATAATAATCAACCAAAAAACAAATCTAAACGATCTATAGATAATGAAGAAAATGAAACAGAGACAAAAGCAAAAAAAATTACCTTAACTGAAAACGAGAAAAAAAAGTTTAATTCTTTAACACTTGCACTCAAACTAGTACTAGAGAAGTTCCAAAATAACCTTAATGTATGTAGAAATGGCAATAAAGTTAAATGTACAAACTTTTTTGATTGGATCTCAAAAGATGAACAAAAACAAAAAGAATTAGCTGATGCTTTTAAAAATGTTTATGACTTCTTAAATCAAAAAAGACAAGAAAAAGCAAATAATGAAGACTTTGATACCTATATAAGCAATGCTATTGAATGTCAAGTTAATAATAACGACTGTAACAAGGACAATAAATATGGAAATGGTACTAACGAAATAGAGCAATTTTTCAGGGGTGTTTTAAATGACATAGGTTTTAAAAATAATAACGAAGAAATGTTTGAATGCCTAAAGAAAGAACTTTTATGTACTGATGACAGTAATAAACATTTTGATGGACTTACAACAAATTGGCAATAAAATAAATTATAAATAAAAGATATAAGGAGATAAGAATGAAAAAAATCAATATTATTTTAATCTTATTATTACTAATTAATAGCTGTGAACAGCATAAGCATAATAATAATGCTGATAAGAATAACACTTATGGTAATAGATTGCAAAAAAATGGCAAAAAGACACATGAAACAATATTAAAAGACAAATTAAACGATGGGCAAAAAAAAGGATTAGAGTTCTTAAAAACTACATTGGAAAATGAAAATAATTTTAATAAATTCTTAAGCTTAAACGAAAATGAAATTAAAGATGCATTAAGCCATATCCAAAATCAACTTGAAAAATGTAAAGATGAACCAAGTCATGAAAATCTACTTAAAATAGCTATAAAAGCTAAATTTGAACCTAATAATTTCAATCCTGAAGAATTCAAACAAGCAAACGGTTGTATCAAAGATCAAAAATAAAGATACCATACAAAACAGTAAATTTCATAAAGGGAATTTCAAAAAGGGATTTAAAAAAGAATAAAAAAATCTGAAGAAAATATTTACAAAAGAATAAGCAAAAAAAGAAAAAGAAATAAATTAAAGGTTTGTAAAAAGTCGAGTAAGTTGACTATGTGTTAACCAGAAATAAAAAGTGAGTTAACAATGTGAAGCTAGAGGAGACATAATATCATTGCAAAGGCAGAAGTTACTAAAATAGGAAACATAATATTTGTAGAGCAAAATTTAGAGTATTTGTAAAGAGAAGGAAGAAAAATGTAAGATATTTTGTGCTGCACCCTTAAATATTAGCCCTTCTGATTAAAATACATGTCTTACACATTAAATTTTGCATACAATGGAGAGATATATAATTTGACATAAATTAAGAGTATTTGCTAACATATTTATACATTCTCTGCACTTCTCCCTACTTCAAGCAGTACTTCACTTAAACTTCCCACTCCTCTCCCTTCTCCTCCTAAAGCTCTTTCTCCTCCCTTTACTCCTCCACTATTACATCCCATCACAATTATTAACAAGATCCTGAAAATATTAACATATGAACATGTATATTCATACGTTAAAGAATAAATAAAAAAGAAATATAAAAATAATCTCGACATTAATAATTAAGCGAATAAACAATGGTAAGTTCTACTGTGAAATAAAGAAATGTCACTTTCCGAATAATATTTTGGATAAAATTAACAAAAACTATAAACTCTAAGACAATTTTTATGGATAATTTAGAAAAAAAAGGTTGTTTTTAATAAACTTGAAGTAAGTGACAATTAAAAGAACAATAATAATAATAATAATAATAAAAGAAGTTACACAAAAGCAAAATAGTAATTAACCTTAGTTTCAAAACCTTATCATTAAAGAATTTTTCCTCAACACCTTATTAATTCTTTTGAATCCCAAATACACTTGTATTCATTTAGCTATTGTCAATATACTTAATACCTTATTTACTGAACTTACTGTAACAATACTCACAGTTTCTACAAAAATATAGAATCACTGAACACTCTTAATAGAAAATCTCACACTATTAACAATAGATATTAACACTATTCCACAGGTTTTCACTCCATATTTTTTGGTTTTCCTATAATTTTTTCCTAAAAGCAACAGATATAGCACTAGCAATTCTTGCTACATATTTGATACTATCAATACCTTATATAACACAAGTCCAAGAATTTTTTTCAATTTAACTATTTGAGACCTGCAACATATCAGCTTCGCTGATCGCTGCAATACTCCCAACTGTTGCTTGTATTGCAAATAACAATATCGTTCTCATATTAACTGTAACTAATTTAGCAAAACTAATATAAAAATGAAACCAAAAAATATCATTATACTCATTATCATTTCATTCACATAAAAAATATAAACCAATAAAAAACGATCGTCATAATTCAAAAATTATATATATCTTTAAAAAAGTAATTTATTAAAATAGCAAAATATTCTATCAACAAATAAATTAAATAAAAAAAAGAAATATTTATGAGAAAATCTAATATCCTATTATTTCTAAGTACAATTTCCATTTTCAGTAGTTGTCATGATTATTCAAATAAAAATAAATACAACAAACTATCCCACTAATGCTAATAAAACACCATCTATAATAATAAAATAAAACCTGCAATACCATCTATGACAACTTATCAAACAATAACTATAACAAATAAAAATGAACAAAAAAATTTAAATTATTCAAACATGTCACTGATAAACACATATTAATCAAACAAAAAAGACATAGTAAATCTAATATCCTAATAGAAGCGATTTAAAGAGATCAAATTATTGTAAACTACTACAAAATATTCTCTAATTAGATTTTAAATAACAATGTAACAACAAAAAAATTAGATAATGATTTTACTATTGCTTATAACTTTTTAGAAACAAAAATATTTTGCTCTTCTAAAAAGTTTCTCCAAAACATTCATTTTAATATTTGCAATATTATATAAACTTCAAACAATAACAAACAATGTAATATAAAACTAAAATATATCTCTAATCTCTCACAAAAAACACATTTATATACCCACACTGAAAAATTAACAACACAAATATTTTTTTAGATAAAATCAAACAAAATTTTATTATGATTATACCTTTATATAACCCTAATATCATAAAATGACTCTAATTTAAGTTTTTTCCTGTCTCAAGAGTACCTTTTCATAAGCCTTTAAAAAAGGTAAATACATTAACATAGACAATATTATTAATACAAAAGACAAAATAAGCGCTCTAAAATCAAGACCCGTAGAAATAAAACTTGCCAATATAGATGGTGTTGTCCAAGGAACCAAAACTCTAACCTTCGCAATTATTCCTAAGTATGTTAATGAATATGCAATAACTGTATTAATTAATGGAATAATAATAAAAGGAATACCTAAAATAGGATTTAAAACAATTGGAACTCCAAAAATTATAGGTTCATTGATATTAAAAACACCTGATATAAAAGAAAATTTACCAATAGTCTTTAGATATTGAGTTTTACTTATAATCATAGCAATCGCAAGACCAAGTGTGGCACCACTTCCACCAATATGCACAAATGTATTAAGAAATCCACCGGCTAAAATAGAAGGTAAAGGATTATTTTCTGACAAGGCTCTTGTATTAATTTCAAGATTTGCCAAAGTTATTGGACCCAATAAAGCACCAACAATCCCACCTCCATGAAGTCCGCAAAACCAAAGTATGTGAATAAGAAACACTATAACCAAAACACCAAATAAAGTATCACTAACATATAAAATGGGACTAAATATATTCATAATTATTTCGGGTAACAGTTTTCCCGTTATACTTTGCACAAAGATATTTATAGTCTGTGAAACAATTGCAAGTAAAAACACAGGAATTAAAGCTTCAAAAGACTTTATAACTGCAGGAGGAACGCTTTCTGGAAGTCGAACTATCATTTTTTTATTTATAAAAAATCTATATATTTCAACTGAAAAAATTGAAACAACAATACCTGTAAATACACCTTGAGCACCAAGATATCTTGCATCAATAACAGGAAATAATCCTTCAGAAATAATTATCCATTTAGGTATTTCTCCTCCATAAGATATCCAACCTGATTGTCCCCCCAAAATTAAAAATGTAAAAAGAGAAATGAATCCTCCTATAATGCCACTAATTTTATAAAAGTGTGACAAACTATATCCTATCCCAAAAACTACAAAGATAGCCATAACTCCCATACTTACATAAAAAGGCTGCAAAAGATTATCTTTATATTTTGACATCAAATCAACATACCATTGTTGATATAAAAAATTATTGGCATCAGTAAATGGTAAATTAGCTAAAAGAAGAACAAAAGACCCAACTATTAAAAACGGCATTGAAAATGCAAAACCATCCCTAACAGCAATTAAATATCTATTTGAAGCAATTCTACTAGCTATAGGAACTAAACCAGTTTCAATAAAATTTTGAAATTTCATAAAATCTCCCAATATAATAATTATAAATTTTAATAATATTTATATACTAAATCATGACATCGATCTACAATTGAATATATTATATATATAGTTTAATTATTATTAAATTACAATGTTAAAAATAATATTATTTGATATAATAAAACATAATTAAAAGAAATTATTAAAATAAATAAACAAAAGGGTATATTTACAATGAATAAAAAAAAATATTCAATTGAAAAATTGATAGATGACATAAGTATGCCTGTGGTAGCATACTCCGGAGAAGCCAAAAGTTTTTTACGAGAAGCATTAGAATATGCAAAGGCTGGGAACTATAATAAATCCACAGAAATAATAGAAAAAAGTAGAAAATCTATTGAAAAAGCACATGGGGAACATAGACATATAATACAATATTTAACAAATAACCCTGACATTAAAACACCTTTTATTTTAATTCACGCAGAAGATCATTTAATGTCTGCAATGTCTGAACTTAGCATTTTTGAAGAATTTATAAGTCTTTATAAAATAATTAATGAATTTACAAAAAGGAAAAAAAAATGAAAATATTACTTGTATGTGAATCAGGAATGTCCACAAGCATACTGGAACAAAGAATGAAAAAATATGTAGAAATAAATAATATAAATGTAAAAATTAAATCTATTGCCGCGGCCAAATTTCAAGACATAATTGATAACTTTAACTTTGATATTGTCTTATTAGCACCACAAGTTAGGTTTCTCAAAACAAGGTTAGAAGAAATCATCAAATCAAAAGACATACCTATTGAATTAATAAATACAATTGATTACGGAACAATGAATGGAGAAAATGTCATAAAATTTGCCATTAATGTAATATCTAAATATGAAATTAAAGGGAGTTTACAATGAAAGAAATAGGAATATCAATATATCCTAATATAAGTTCAAAAAATAAAATTATTGAATATCTTGAAAAAAGCGCATCTCTGGGTTTTAATAGAGTATTCACATCTTTACTTTATATTAATAATGATAATGAGCTTAATAATTTTAAAGAAATTCTTGATATAGCTAATAAGCATCAAATAAAACCCATTGTCGATGTTAATCCCAATGTATTTAAAAAACTTGGCATTGATATGACAGATCTTAGAAATTGTTCTAAACTTGATTATTTTAAAAAACTCGGAGTATGGGCAATCAGACTTGATACATCATTTAAAGGTATTGAAGAATCATTAATGACATTCAATGATTGTAACTTAAAAATAGAACTAAATATGAGTAGTATAAATAAACACATAGACACAATAATGTATTTTAAACCGAATAAATCCAACTTATTGGGATGCCATAATTTTTATCCACACAAATATACAGGACTCTCAAGAAAATTCTTTAAAGAAATGACAAAAATATTCAAGCAAAATTCAATACCCACAGCAGCATTTGTTAGCTCATTGGTAGCAGAAGAATGTGCAAGAGGACTAGAAAAAGACGGAATTCCCACATTAGAAGAGCATAGAAACAAAGATATCGAACTTCAAACAAAAGATCTATTCAAAGAAGGCATGGATGCAGTACTTATTTCAAATTGTTTTCCAAGCGATTTAGAATTAGAAAAAGTAGCTAAAATAAATAGATATGTACTAGAATTAAAATCTTATTTAAACCCCAAAATAAATTCTATAGAAAGAGAAATCATTTTAGATACACTACATTTTAATAGAGGAGACATTACTCCATATAGAATTAGATCAACTATGTCTAGAACATATTATAAAGATAAAAATTTCATAATACATTCTCCCAATGAAATAAAACGAGGTGATATATTAATAGACTCTTCAGAATATCTAGGATATTCAGGTGAGCTTCAAATCGCCTTAAAAGATACACCTAACAACGGACTTATTAACGTAGTTGGCAGAATACATGAGGAAGAATTATACCTTCTTGACAAAATAGAGGCTTGGGAAAAATTCAAAATTGTGGAAGCATGAATAACAAACTCAATAATAATTTATATATCTAATTAAAAAAATAAGATATTTATAAAACGCAATTAAAATGAATATTCATTTCTGTCTTTATTATTATCATTACATATAATGCTTTAAAATCGAACATGTGATTCAAGATAGTATTTCAAAAGAAGAACTGAAGAAGAGATATTAATGATTTTGAAAAATTTTTTAGTATTGATGATTAGTATTGATGAATTTAACATAAAATTTTTGATTACACATATAAAAACTCAACCTGTAAGTTATAAAGAATATACATAATACCTTTATTAATCTTTTAAACAAATATTTTATTTGTTGGTGTTCTAAACTATTTTTTTGTGTTTATGTGTAAATTCTATTGTTTGGCTACAGTAAATAATGTTCCCATTTTTTCGAAAATTTTTCTGAGTTTTAACTGCATTATCCATGTTTTATTGAAAAACTTTATGTCTCTCCCAATAGTTTTACTGCATACATTTTTATGGCTGTAATTCTTTTAAGTTGCTTAAACATATTGCTGATGCAAATATCGCTTGTTGATTAATCTTCAACTTCACTTAACTATCTATAATTTTTATTTTTAACATATATTGCTCAACAAACTTAAAGGATTTTTCAGATCCTTTAAGCATTTTAATTATTTACAATTTATTTGTGATAATAAAATTTTTTCAGTCTCACAGGATATTTTATTAATAATTTAGTGCTAAAGTATAAAAACTAAAGCAATCTCACAATCTCCTGTACAATTTTAGCTGCATTTACAGTTGCCAAACTAAGAAAATCACTGTATTCAACTTCATTATTTTCATTATTTACAATATCAGATATAGACCTAACAACTATAAAAGGAACATTAAAAATATGAGCAACATGTCCCACTGCTGCACCCTCCATCTCCACTGCTACCACATCCTCAAAATTCGCTACAATCTTTGTCAAATACGATGGATCAATAAATTGATCACCTGAGAGTATTAATCCTGAATACCCGTTAACATCTTTAAGCTTTGTCTTAATGACTTTTAAAGCTTTTGCAAGCAAATTTTTATCAGCATTAAATTTCTGAGGTAATTCTGGAACTTGTCCAATCTTATGTCCAAATTTAACCAAATCAAAATCGTGATAAGCCACTTCTGAAGATATCACTATATCTCCTACCCTAAGCTTACTTGCCTTAGGACTAACAACTCCACCAGCAACTCCACAATTAATTACATGACTTACATTATATTTTGACAAAAGATAACTAAGCCATAAACTCGTGTTAACTTTTCCAATCCCTACGACAGCAGAAATAACATTTTTATTATATATCTTGCCTTTAACAATCTTCTTATTAATCCCATAATCCTTCAATATTATTTCTTCCTTTCGAGACATAATTTTATTGATCTCAACAGCTTCAGAATCCATAGCAAATACTATTAAAACATTACTGTCCTGATTAACAACAGAATATCCACTGGAATAAATTAATAAAAAAATCAATAATTTAATCAAAGATTTATGATTATACAGCAAATCAAACCTCCAAGTACTTAAATAAATATTAATAATATTAATAATTCTAATATTTTAACTCCCTTTTTAAATTTTTCAATAAAAATATTCAAAATATGACTCACATAAAAGAAATTAACCATATCACTAATATTATGCATTCTATATTTGACAAACATTTAAATATCAAATACAATTAATATTCATATATTATAAAGATATAGAATTTAAGTAAAAATTTTGAGCTTATGTATATCATTATTACATCAAATGTTATGATAATATACCATAAAAAGAATTATCTTTAAGGAACAAAATGGATTCATTAATAATTAAAGCAAATTATATTGATATTCTGAATAAAGAAATTTACCCTACTGACATAACAATAAAAAATGGAATCATTGTTAATATAAAAAGAACTAATAATTCCTTAGAAGGATATGTATTACCAGGATTTATTGATGCTCACATACATATAGAAAGTTCTTTGCTTATTCCCTCGAATTTTGCTCATTTAGTTGTTCAACACGGTACCGTATCGACAATAAGCGATCCCCATGAAATAGCCAATGTTAATGGTATTGATGGAATCAATTTCATGATACAAAACTCTAAAAAAATTGATTTTAAAATCTTTTTTGGTGCCCCATCCTGCGTCCCAGCTTTAAATTCACAGTTTGAAACCTCTGGATACATTCTGGACGATAAAGATGTAGATAAATTACTGAAAAGAGATGACATTTATTATTTATCTGAGGTGATGGATTTTCCTGGAGTAATTAATAAAGACCCCAAAATAATGAATAAAATTTATTCTGCTTTAAAGCGGAACAAAGTCGTTGACGGACATGCACCCAGCCTATCACCAGATTTAGTTTCAAAGTACGCACTTTCAGGAATCAGCACTGATCATGAATGTTCAACAATAGAAGATGCCCGATATAAATTATCTTTGGGCATGAAAATTTTAATCCGAGAAGGAAGTGCTGCTAAAAATTTTGAGGCTTTACATCCTCTCATTAGTGAATGTTCAGGAAAATACTGTAATAACTTAATGTTTTGTTCTGACGATGCTCATCCCGATATTCTTCTTAAAGGTCATATTAATTTAATGGTTTCGCGTGCTATAGAGCACGGGCACAATTTATTTGATGTTCTGAAAATAGCTTGTATTAATCCTGTTATGCACTATAAAATTCCAGTTGGATTATTGAGAATTGGAGATCCTGCCGATTTTATCATTATTAATGACCTTAAAACCTTTAAAGTAAATCAAACTTATATAAATGGTAAATTAGTATTTAGTGACGGTAAATCACATATCCCACTACTTAATGAAAATCCTATCAACAATTTTAATTGTAACAGAAAGTCTATTATAGATTTTAAATTTTATACACAAGATCAGAATATAGCAATAATTAACTGTATTAATAATCAAATTATTACTCATAAAACAATGATTGATAGTAACTTATTATCTCCAGATTTTGAATCCAACATTGATGAAGATATTTTAAAAATAGCAGTCATCAATCGATATAATAATAATAAAGTATCAATAGGTTTTATAAAAAATTTTGGTCTCAAAAATGGAGCTATTGGAAGCACAGTTGCCCATGACTCCCACAATATTATAGTTCTTGGCACTAACGACGAATACTTATGTAGGGTAACAAATATGATTATTGATAATAAAGGAGGTCTATGTGCTTTAAATGACAGTAATACTTTGATGTTAGATCTACCAATTGCAGGACTAATGAGTATGCGCCCACCCGAAGAAGTTGCCTCAAAATATAGTCAGATAAACGATTTTTGCAGGAATGTTTTAGGATCTAATTTAGATGCTCCTTTAATGACATTGTCTTTTATGTCACTAACAGTAGTACCTCATTTAAAAATAAACGACAAAGGATTATTTGATGTTGACTCTTGTTCATTCCTAAATTTTTAGATAAAGAAACCTTAAATCAAGGTTTTCAATATTTGCAAAGAATAACAATTCCCTTGAAATATGGTATCTTCAAAATTTACCAAAATCATTGACAAATCTAATACTATGGCTATAAATGACAAAAAATCAAAAAGTTTAGAGCTTAATTAAGATCTCTTAATAAAATACCTAATCAAGCTCTAAAGGCTATTAGAAACCGATCATCTAAAGGTAGTCCTAATACAATAGCACTACTAACGTTAGATAGGATACAACAAATTGCAAATAAAATCAACTGTCAGATAAATAATTTATATATACTTATCACAATATATTAAAAGTGAATATATAACCTTTGATATTTGGCACATCTAATAGAAACCTAATAAATGATTAGTTATTTTCTAAATTTCTAAAGTCTTTAAAAAATTTTTTCAGCAAATCTTTGTTACTTGAAAAAAGTGTATCCAACAAAAATTCTGCAAATTTAACATTTTTCTTGTAAAAATCATAACTATCCTGTTTTTTAAGCTGAAATCTTAATGGTTTTATTCTTTTTTTTTCTGAAGACTGATAATTTACGGTCAAATTTGTTATATCTCTATAAACACTTTTAAATCCCTTTTGTTTAATGTCTTCTATTTTCACACTGCCATCCAATATCTTTTTATAAATTTTTAAATACAAAAAAGCTTGGCTTCGAGATATTATAAATTTTGACAAAAAATCTTCAAACTTTTTATAACCGTCAATAAGATAAAGTTTTTTTTCTCTTATTTGATATAAAATTTGCATTGTTTTAATTTTATTATCAATATCATGAATTACAATTCTACGTAATTGATCTTTATAGCTTCTATATTCAAGTTCTTCATTTTCAAATTCTTGTATACTATTATTTCTAGAGTTCAAAATAATCTCTTTTCTTCCTGGACTTGCCATTCAATACTCCTAAACTTTTACTGTTATTGTTGATAAAAGTCTGCCGGCAGACTTTTTAAAAGTATACTATTTAACGCATCTTTTACTTCTTGATAATATATTTCTTTATCGTTAGGTTCTCTTAATTCATTGATAAAGACCTTAATACTATTAGAAAAGTGAATTCTTCCTTTAATAAAATTATTGTATTCTATATGCAAAATTCCCTCAATATCCTTAAAAGTATTTCTATTTTTCATAAATTGATTTTCTACTATAGATATATCTATCTTTTTTTTTCTGATCATTTCAACTTCTCTTATTTCGTCCATTAATATAGGAAAAGATTCAACGGCCCATCTTTCAGCCTGAATAGGGATTACAACCTTATCTGTAACGTTTAACGCATTATATATTAATGAACTTAAACTAGGTGGAGTATCAATTATTACATAATCAAAATCATACTTGTACAAGTTCTTATCAAAATAAAATTCTAATATAAGTTCTTTATAAAGAATATCTTCTTTCTCAAATTTACATAAAATTGGATGAGATGGAATTATATAAATGTAATCGTTGATTTTGTTTACAAATTGTTCAAAAGACAGCTTTTGTTCTCTTTTTAAGAGATAATAAATATTATTTTCATTAACATTTTTTATGTATTTCAAAAAATAACTGGTCAAACTGTTCTGGGGATCTAAATCAACCAGTAATACTTTTTTATTCATGTCTTTTAGGATATAACTAAATACAGTAGCAATCATACTTTTCCCAACACCACCCTTCACTGATGCAATCGTTATTATTTCTGCTTTTTGTCTATCCACTTAGTTATAATCCCCCTTTTTGGCAATTCTTTCAAATAAAATTTATATACTTGTCTTTCTAAATCTAAAAGCTTTTTAACTAAAGATCTATAATATTTAGTGCTAATTTTATCTTTTATCAGCAAACGAGAAATTCCCTTAATGTAACAAAAAACGCTTCCTCTTTTAAATCTAAACTCTATGTAATAAATTTTTGAAAAAGTAGATACTTTCATTACTCCATTCTCTTCATATCGTTTTACGATATTCTGTATAGGTTTCCTATACCCATAATAAATGCCCATAAATTTATCATCACTCTTTAAACCGAATAGGTTAAATGCCTTTACTTTTTTCTGATTGAATAGTTCTCTAAATGCAATAAAAAATTTATTTTCCTTTTTTTTATGGGTTCCAAATACCAATAAGTCATTCATTATCTTTGTGTGATATGAAGTTCTATCTTCATTAATTTCTATTTTGACAAAAATGGACCCATCTTTTTTTTCTTTAATTTTTAATTTCTTTTCCCTAAGACGTGCTAATATATTTTCCATAATCATTTTTAAGTGTTAACTTTATCCCAATTTAATAATTGGAAAGCATTTTTTTTATCTTCTACTATCTTTAGTATTTCATTATAATAGTGATCATTGAACACTTTATTATATTCTAATTTTTCTTGCTTGTTTAAATAATCTTTTAATATCGGTACAAAAAAAGCAATTTCCAGTTTGTATTGTAATCGATCAAATAATATGCTGAATATGTTAATTTTAATTTCTTTACTGGAATGTATTTTATTACGTTTCATTGACCTCTCAAGTTTATTTATTATTTTATCCAAATCTTTATATTTTTCATTTTCGATAATGAAATGTGGTTTATCTTTATACTTTTCATGTATTTTTTGTATTTCTGTTTCTAACGTTTTGCTATCGTACCCTTTATTTTCTAGTTGTTTTTTTATTTTCTTTAAGATTTCATCTAAGCTTTTTTGTTTGATTTCATTTCTATTATGTTCCTTGCTTTTTATATTTTTCTTGTAATAGGCATTTTTTACCATTTGGCTTTCGTCTCTTTTTATTGCTTTAAATATTTCAATAGCATTGTTTTTAGAAATGTTTAGATTTAATATGGAAGAAAGTAAATTGTATTGGATATTGCACTTTTCTGCGTATTTTTTTATTTGTCTTTTTTCTATCTTTTTTTCTTTTTCTTCTTTATTATTATATATATTACTATTACATTCCTTTAATTCTACATTCCCATTTTTAATTTTTCGTTGCATCAATTCTTTTTGCACTCGGGATTTGAATCTATTATTTTTTTTGTCCTTAAAGTACTTGTTAATTTTACGATAACATTCTTTTTTGGAATATTTAAGTTCATAGTAAACTTCAGTGCCCATATTAACACCTAGGTGTTTGTAATAATTATTTGTTACTTTTAATTCTTTTTCTAATTTATAAAGATAGTTTTGCAGTGTTTTAAGTTTTACTTCTTTTTGTTCATTATTTTGTAAATTGTTATTAAAATAGTGAAGTATTTTGCTTTGTGTATATTTTTCAAAATTTAAGTTCATGTAGTTTATTGTTGATGTCAAAACTATTAACTTGTGTTGATATTTATTATGACAAGTTGGTTTTTTTGTGCTTTTCATTTGTTAAACTCCTTTAGATGAATATCTAATGTTTATGATAACCCAATAATTGTTAAAAAGTAAACTACTTTTTAACAAAAAAAGTAGTTTACTTTACTTAAAGAATAATAAAATTTAATATTTATTTGATATTTGATCAAATGCTAGATTGTAACTGTGTGTTTTATAAAATTATCCATTTTGGCATATTTGCATATTTAAGATTCTTGATTATATCTTGATTGTAAATTTAAGTTTGACTAGATAATACTGTAAAAGAAAAAATATAAAAAATGTCAAAAATGTCAAATTAAAAAAACTTTTCTTTTGATTTATTTGATTTAAATTTGAAATGGAAGTTTTCTTTTTTTCGTTTTGGTGACTTGCATTTAGCTAGGTTTTGTATCTAATTTTACTTTGTATCTAATTTTACTTATTGAGTAATATAAATTATATAGATGTGAAAAATATGGTAAGAAGTGGAAAAAGAGAGGAAAGGAGAGGAAGAATAATAAGAAGGTTATTAGTGGCGGTGGGATATAATAATGGAGTAGTAGAGGAGAGCTACCGGAGTAAATTTTGAAGTTAATGGTGAGATTCAGTAATGATTTTTAAATGTTTTTACTTCTTTTTGCGATATGGTAGATATGGTAGGGAGTGTATTGGGATTGAATTTGGAGAGCAAGAAATCCGATGTGGGTAAGTATTTTAAGAAAGTTCAGGAGACTGTAGAAGGGACTAAGACGGCACTTAATAAAATTGTTGTTGATATGGAGGAAGAAAAGAATCCTAATGCTGATGCTACAGTTACTGCGGTGAAAACATTAGTCGAGAATAAACTTGATAAGATAATAGAAGGAGCAAAGACAGCAAGTGAGGTTATTGGAGTTAGAAGGTAGTGAATTAATTGGGAATGTTGTTGCTGCTAATAGTGCTGGTGCTGCAGGTGCTGAGATTGAGAAGATAGTAAAGAGAATTAAGGATATAGTGGAGATAGTTCTTAAAACGGAGGGGAATGCTGAGGCTGGGAATGATAAAAAGGCTAGTAATGGTAGCATTGCGAGAAGTTCTAATGGTGGGAATGATGAAACAGGGAAGTTGTTTGATTCTAGTGCTAATAATGGGGTTGGTGCAGCTGCTGGTGATGCTGCAAAGAAGGCAGCATCCGATGCTTCTAAAGCGGTTTTAGCAGTTGCTGGTGCTGATATACTGAAAACTATCATTAAAAATGGTAGTGCCGCTGCCGAGCAAGCTAAAGATGCGACTATAGCAGAAGCAATAGCGTTAAAAGCGATGACTAAAGGTGGTAAATTCCCTGGGGCTTCTAATACTTCTGATGATGCTGGATTATACAGTTGTAGTTGAAGACGTAGTGTTAAGTGCGTTAACTAAGGCTTTAGATGTATTATGTATTAACAGTAGCAATAAGAAGTATTCTTGATGAGGGTTTTAAAACTGTTAAAGAAACAATGAAAATCAATGTTAATGATACTCCTGTAGCGTCTGAGAATGAGAAGGGTAGTTCTGGTGGTCAAAATAGATAGTATAAATAGTCAAAATTATATAAGTAAACAATCAAATAAAAAAATAAAGTTACAATAAGTTCTTAGTATCTTTTTAATTTTAATTTGTCATATATTCATTTTTTTGATTGTGATTTTGCTGTTGCATTAAGTTTAGTTAAGTAAAAATTTTCGAATTATAGTCTAATAAAAAAGAGAAGGAACAAGAAGAGATATAAGAAGAGAGAGAAGAAAGGGAAGGAGAGAATAAGAGAAAAGAGTTAAGAGATTTAGAGGGAAGATGTTAAGAGAGAAAAAGGAGGGAAAAAGAATATGAGAAAGGAGAAAACTAGGAAAGAGGGATAAAAGGAAGAGGAGAGAGGAGGTAAAAGAGAAGATTATAGAAATTAGAAAAGTGATGATGATGGTGGTGATGGGATGTAATAGTGGGGGAGTAAGTGAGGGAAGTCAAGCAAAAGCGACTAAGGCAGGTGGGAGTGTAATTGATTTAAAGGTAGTAGGGGAGAAGATAAAGAGTGCGGTGGAGTTTGCGGGAAAAGTAAAGGAAGTGCATACTTTAGTTAAGTCAATAGACGATATTGCAAAGGGTATTAAGAAAAAGATAGGTGCAAATGGTCTAAAAGATGATGCTAATGGTGCAAATCATCATACTCCATTGCTTGCAGGGGTGTTTAGTGTGGCTACAACGATAGAAAAAAAATTGGGAGAATTACAAGTAACAGAATCTCTTAAAGGATTTCTTAAAGGTTTAGATGAAAAAGTTAAAGATGTTGATACTAAGGCTAAAGCATTTACAAGCAAATTAAAAAATCAACATGCTACTTTGGGAGCTGCAGATGGAGCTGCTACTGATGTGAATGCAAAAAATGCTATAGATAAAAACGATGCTACTGGAGGTAAAGGTAAAGAAGAGCTTGTTGCTTTAAATACGGCAATTGATACATTATTAATTGATTCAAAAGCGATATTAAATGTTGTAATTGCAGAGCTTACAACGAAGGCAGTAGTAACTACTGGTCAATCTTCATAATAAAGTAAGGGATCAATGATTTAGATATTATTGTAATATTAGGTTTTTAATTAAAAAACGGTAAGTAACTGAAAAAATAAAGCTACGAGTAAAGGTTTTTAGCTTTATTTTTGTCTTATACAAAAATTTTTAACTGTATAGTCGTTATAGGATAGCAAGGGAGATATGCGTAATAAAGAAAAAAACATTAATTGCGATAATAATCACTTTATTGTTAGGATTAATGACTGAGGAATAAAATTATTCTTCGGGAAAAGATAGATAAAAGGGAAGAAAGGGTGGCAATAGAAAAGATGAGAGTAATGAGAGGACTTATGATAATAGGTTAGTGCTTATGCTGATGGGGGTGTGTAAATAGTGGAGAGAGGAAAAATGGAGTAAGTCCTTATGAGTAGTTTTTAAGTTTGGTAGTAAATTTGGGTAAAGGATTTTTAGATGTTTTTGTGAGTTTTGGGGATATGATAACAGGGACGTTGGGGGAATAAAGCGGATACAAAGAAAAGTGAGATAGGTGGATATTTTAGTAAGATAGCAGAGACAATGAAGGAAGTGAAAGTGAAATTAGGGAAGATTTTAGAAAAGAATGGGAATTATCCTAAAGTGAAAGAGAAGGTAGAGGAATTTATTGGGAAGATAGGTAAGATCTAAGAAGGAGCGAAGGAAGCAGCTGGGGGAGCTAGTGGTAATGATACGATAGGGAATGCTGTTAAAGATCAGGCTGCAGTAGCTGCTGATAAAGATTCAGTTGTGTCATTAGTCAAAGGAATAAAATCAATAGTTGGAGTAGTGTTGAAAGATAATGAAGGTAGTGCGGATGCTAATAAAACAGGAGATGATAAAAAAGATATTGGAAAGTTATTTGCAAATGAGGATGCTAATAGAGCTCAAGAATCAGATGCGGCTAAGGCAAGTGCGTCGATAGGAGCAGTAAGTGGAGCAGATATATTGAAGGCGATGGCTAAGGCAAAGGAGAATCCTTCTGTTAATGATACTGATGGAATTGAGAAAGCGAGAGATGCAGCCGAGATAGCAGTTGCTAAGGCTGTTAATAACAAGAAAGAGATTAAAGAAGCAGGAGCAAAGAAAGATGCAATAATAGCAGCAGGGATAGCATTGAGAGGGATGGCAAAAGATGGTAAGTTTGCAGCTAAGCAAAATGAAGATAAATCAGCAAATGCAGTAAATGGAGCAGTATCAAGTGCAGTAAATAAGGTATTAAGTACATTGACAATAGCGATTAGGAATACAGTAGATGAAGGGTTAAAAGGTATTAGTGAGGTATTAGGAGAAATTAAACAAGGAGAGAATCCTGTTGCTAAAGTTAGTAAATAGATGAAATTAGTAATATTTATAATGTAACTTGAATTAGTGAGTAAAGTAATTAGTTAAGAGGGCTTATTTTAGCTCTCTTTTTTTATTTGCAGTATTGTATATGTTATATAAATCATCATTTGTTACCTTTTTTGTTTGGTTCCTTGTTAGCAAAGCTAAAAATAATAATAAAAAACAAGGAGGCTAAGAAAGGAATGAAAGAGAAGAAAGAAATAGGAAATATAGAAGAGTGTATAAGCGAGTATAGAGAGAAGGGAAGAGAGAAGGGAAGAGAGAAGGGAAGTAAAAGAGGATTAAAGGGGATAAGAATAAGAGAAGTAATGATGGTGATGGTGATGGTAGTGATGATAGGATGTAATAGTGGGGGAGTAAAAGGTGGAGAGGGAAAGGTAGACTTAGCAAAGAAGAATAATTTTTTAGAGTCATTAGTGAAGATAGGAGAAGGGTTTCAAGAGATTTTTGCTGGTTTTGGGAGTGCAATAGGGGATGTATTAGGATTTAATGTAGTTAAAGTTGGGGATAAGAGAAGTAAGGTGGGAGAACATTTTAAGAAGATTGGAGATGGACTTACAACAACTAAGAATAAGTTAAAAGAACTAGAAGGTAAGATATCGGAGGCTAAGAATGCTGATGGAGTTACAATTGAAGCTGTTAAAGGTGCAATCAAAGGAGCGAATGAAGTTTTTGAACGATTAATTGGTACCTTAACTAAGCTTGTTGGTGCTGCTGGTAGTACTGAGATTGGTGATAATAGTACTGCTGCTGCAGTAGCCGCTGATAAAGATGATGTTAATGCAGTAATTGAGAGTATAAAGACAATTATTGAAGTAGCAAAAAAATCTGATATAGAAATTAAGTCAGGCGATGTTGGTGCTGCTGTTGTTGCCGGTGCTCAATCTAATGCTCCTGCTGTTCTTGGGGGTACTGCTCAAGCTAACTCTGGACCTAAACTTGCTGAAGAAGTGACTAAAGCAGATCCATGGGCAATGATTGATAAGATAAAAATTTCTAAAACTAAAACTGCTGGCAATGCTTCTGATAATGATAGTGCTGGAGAACTAGCTACTGCTAATGCTGCTGGCAACAATGGAGCAGCTGCAAAGACTAATGCTGATCTAGTAGCAGCAGTAGCTCTTAAAGCTATGACTAAAACTGGTAAATTTAGTGCTGTTGCTAATGAAGAGGGTGCAGTTAAAGCAGCAGCAGTAAGTGCAGTAAATAAGGTATTAGGTATATTGGATGTAATAATCAGGAAAACAGTGAAAAGTAATTTAGACAAAATAAGAGAAGCAGTTAAGAGAATAAAATACTCTGAGAGTAGTGGAACTGAGGCTAGTCAATCTGATACTGCTCAAACTACAAATAGACAGTGATTAATAAATTATGTAATGTTAACACTTCTCTGTAATTTAGAGAGGTGTTATTTTTATTAATTGTATTGAGATATCTTAGTTATTTTAAGACATTTAATTACGTTTAATGGCGCGCCCATGTTAATTTAGTATGGCATAAAGATACATTAAGACTTCTAAAAAACCAATATCTTACATAATAAGTATTAGGTTGGATATGATTAGATTTCAGATGTTAGATGCTTAGTGGAGAATCAATAGAATTTGTTAATAAGGGTATGTAAGGCCTTTTTGGTATCAGTTATAACGTAAAGATACTGAGAGTTAAACTCTTAGTATCTTTTGTTTTATTGTGTCGAAAAGATAATATTTTATTTGTGCTAACATTTGTTAATGATTATCCGTTCATTCGTAGCTGTATCCATTTTGTTTTTGTTTATTACTAAGTTTTAAAGAAAAGCTAGCAAAGCTAAAAATAATAATAAAAAACAAGGAGGCGAAGGAAAGGAATGAAAGAGAAGAAAGGAATAGGAAATATAGAAGAGTGTATAAGCGAGTATAGAGAGAAGGGAAGAGAGAAGGGAAGTAAAAGAGTAGTAAAGGGAATAAGAATAAGAGAAGTAATGATGATGATGGTGATGGTAGTGATGATGGGATGTAATAGTGGGGGAGTATTAGAGGCAGAGCAAGGGAAGAATAAATTTTTGCAATCATTAGTTAATGTAAGTAATGAATTTTTGAATGTTTTCACTTCATTTGGGGATATGGTAGGGAGTGTATTGGGGTTGAGTGTTGAGAGTAAGAAGTCTGATGTGGGGAATTACTTTAAGAAGGTTCAGGGTACTGTGCAAGGTACCAAGGATAAGCTTGAACAAATTGTTGATGATATGAAGAAAGGAGGGAATCCTCATGCTGTTGAAGTAGAGAGTGTAGTGAAGAAATTAGTTAGTGAAACATTTGATAAGATAATTGACGGTGCAAGTGAGGCTTTAAAAGGAGCTGATGGTGTTGAAGCAATTGGTAATGTTGCTGAACCTGGAGCTGGAGCTGGAGCTGGTGCTGATGCGGTTAAGTCTCTTAGTGAGGGAATCAAAAAAATTGTAAGTGTAGTACTTAAGGAAGGAAACGCAGAAGCTGGAAATGATAACGGTCCTGTTAAAGATGATGGTACTGCTGGTGCTGCAAGGGGTGATGCTGGTGCTGGTGTTGATGGTGATGCAAGGAAATTGTTTGCTAATAATAATGCAGGTGCTGCTGCTGATGCAGCAAAAGCAGCAAGAGATGCAGTAAAGGCTGTTGGGGCTGTAACTGGTGCTGACATATTGCAAGCTATTGCAAAAGGTGATGATGGTGAATCAGCTAAATTAGCGAAACATAACAATGCTGTTGCTAATAATAACGGTGCTAATGCTAATAATGCTAGAGATGCGATTATAGCAGGAGGAATAGCATTAAGAGCGATGGCAAAGGGAGG
>NZ_AYOU01000147.1 GCF_000500065.1 Borrelia hispanica CRI
TTGATATTAAACAAAGTTAAAGGAATTAAAGTTGATGAGTAGTGATGTCGAATCAGAAGGACTTAGAGATATTTATCTTAAAATTAAATCTCTTTTAAATGTAACAGAAGATAATTTAAGTTTTGATGAGTTTCAACAACAAGCAAATTTACTTGAGATGATAATTAAAACAAAAGGTATCAGCTTGAACTCATTAAATGAAAGTCAAGCATCACTACTCTTATATTACTACTTAGGATGTAAGTTACAACGTTGTGGTGTAATACATGATATTGATCTTGGACGAATAAAGAAAGAAAAATTAGGTGAACTGGAGATTGATTATCATCCAACATCTGATAATACAACCTGTATAAATAATGATTATTGTATTGCTTTTGAAGCTCTACTTAAAGAAGTAAAACTAGAGCAAACAAAACCTTTTGCAATAGGAGTTGTATAATGCATGTAAGACTCAGGCTTAAAAATCTTGCAGGACGAGTAATTCACTACTTCAAAGAAACATCTGATATTCGCTTTTATAAAGCTATAAATAGTACAGATAATGAATTTGCAAGTCATGATATTACTTTTGATAAGAATAATTACACAGATTTTGTTGGAATTATTATCGATATATCCCCACAAGAACTAGTAAAAATTTATGACTTAAACATAAGTGATGTAAAAGGCTTATCAAAGCTTTATACAAATGCAGATCTTAATTTTGAAATTAAAGATAGAATATCGTTAGATGATACATTCTTTGAAATTATTAAGATTGATTCTAGCGTTGGCTATCAGACACTAATTTTAAGGAATATCAAATGGATATAGACATTGAACTTGAAATTGGTTGGTTTGATGTACGTTCAAAAGAAGCACGTATGCATGAAAAGGGAAGTCATAAACTTCCAATACGTAAACATTTAACCAAAATAGCCAATTTATCTGAATTTCAAGAATATGTTAATACCGATTACATGAGAAGTGAATTTAATAAGAGCATAGAGAATGGCATGAATGCATTTGGAATTGCATTTATCAATTACTATAAGAATTATGTCTTATCATCTAAAATTACGCCTAAACTATCTCCAAAAACAATTGCTTTAAAGAGAAATAAAGGAAGCAAAACACCAGAAATACCACTTGTTGATACAGGCCTTATGCTTAATTCAATTGAATATAGGATAAATAAATGATGCTAGATATTACTACTGTTGAAAAATGTATAATATCAACTCTAAAAGAGTTTATCAAATTTGCAAGTATTTATAAGCTTGATGTTGGTATTATAAATACATATAACCATCCATACATGTCTAAATATACAATAAATAATTCAAATATAATTGCTGTGCATTTTAATAATATTGATGGTCTCTTTAATCATAATTCAAGAACAGGTGTATTTTATAATAATGTCAACGAATTTGCTATCAATTTTCAACTATATTTTATGGCATTAACGAACAATTCAAACAAAGATGCATATGAAAGACTTATGTTACTTTATACATTATTTAGTGACTTCTTATATGACTTTGCAACTCAAAGCTTTACTTTTACACCTGAAGATAATGACTACCAAATAAATTTGAAATTTTATATTCACCATACAACAAATATGCAAAACAATGGTCTCCTTGACATAAATAGCAATCATAGCAACTTAACTTATTGTTTAAGTCAAGGATTTAGAGCAAATATACAAATAGAAGAAGAAAAAATTAAGGAGAAAAATAATGCCAGCTGATACAATTAGTGTTAATTTAACGCATTCTAGATTGGATCTAAATCAAGTAAGTTATTATACACCACTACTTGTCTATAAATGTTCAAAAATTAAACTTAATACTACATCACCAAAATATAAAATATTATATTTAAATATAAATGATTATGAACAAGCAATTGATGCACTTGAAAAAGAAGGTAGCAATGGTGACGATGAATTTAATAAAGAAAAAGAATATTTAAAACAAGCAATTCAA
>NZ_AYOU01000148.1 GCF_000500065.1 Borrelia hispanica CRI
GGCATGAATGCATTTGGAATTGCATTTATCAATTACTATAAGAATTATGTCTTATCATCTAAAATTACGCCTAAACTATCTCCCAAAACAATTGCTTTAAAGAGAAATAAAGGAAGCAAAACACCAGAAATACCACTTGTTGATACAGGACTTATGCTTAATTCAATTGAATATAGGATAAATAAATGATTCTGGATATTACTACTGTTGAAAAATGCTTAATATCAACTCTAAAAGAGTTTATCAAATTTGCAAGTATTTATAATCTTGATGTTGGTATTATAAATACATATAACCATCCATACATGTCTAAATATACAATGAATAATTCAAATATAATTGCTGTGCATTTTAATAATATTGATGGTCTCTTTAATCATAATTCAAGAACAGGTGTATTTTATAATAATGTCAACGAATTTGCTATCAATTTTCAACTATATTTTATGGCATTAACGAACAATTCAAACAAAGATGCATATGAAAGACTTATGTTACTTTATACATTATTTAGTGACTTCTTATATGACTTTGCAACTCAAAGCTTTACTTTTACACCTGAAGATAATGACTACCAAATAAATTTGAAATTTTATATTCACCATACAACAAATATGCAAAACAATGGTCTCCTTGACATAAATAGCAATCATAGCAACTTAACTTATTGTTTAAGTCAAGGATTTAGAGCAAATATACAAATAGAAGAAGAAAAAATTAAGGAGAAAAATAATGCCAGCTGATACAATTAGTGTTAATTTAACGCATTCTAGATTGGATCTAAATCAAGTAAGTTATTATACACCACTACTTGTCTATAAATGTTCAAAAATTAAACTTAATACTACATCACCAAAATATAAAATATTATATTTAAATATAAATGATTATGAACAAGCAATTGATGCACTTGAAAAAGAAGGTAGCAATGGTGACGATGAATTTAATAAAGAAAAAGAATATTTAAAACAAGCAATTCAA
>NZ_AYOU01000149.1 GCF_000500065.1 Borrelia hispanica CRI
TGGGGATATATCGATAATAATTCCAACAAAATCTGTGTAATTATTCTTATCAAAAGTAATATCATGACTTGCAAATTCATTATCTGTACTATTTATAGCTTTATAAAAGCGAATATCAGATGTTTCTTTGAAGTAGTGAATTACTCGTCCTGCAAGATTTTTAAGCCTGAGTCTTACATGCATTATACAACTCCTATTGCAAAAGGTTTTGTTTGCTCTAGTTTTACTTCTTTAAGTAGAGCTTCAAAAGCAATACAATAATCATTATTTATACAGGTTGTATTATCAGATGTTGGATGATAATCAATCTCCAGTTCACCTAATTTTTCTTTCTTTATTCGTCCAAGATCAATATCATGTATTACACCACAACGTTGTAACTTACATCCTAAGTAGTAATATAAGAGTAGTGATGCTTGACTTTCATTTAATGAGTTCAAGCTGATACCTTTTGTTTTAATTATCATCTCAAGTAAATTTGCTTGTTGTTGAAACTCATCAAAACTTAAATTATCTTCTGTTACATTTAAAAGAGATTTAATTTTAAGATAAATATCTCTAAGTCCTTCTGATTCGACATCACTACTCATCAACTTTAATTCCTTTAACTTTGTTTAATATCAACTCTTAAAATAGTTTTTTCTGTTGCTAGTAAACCACCAAGAACAAAATCAATATATGAATGAGCAATATCACTTGAATTTTTATCAACATGTTCATTTAGAGTTGGTAACATATATTTATTTGGTCTAAATTCAATTAAATTTGGATTCAAAGGATAAATAAGTATTTGATTTTGCAAAAGATTACTTGTTTGTAAGTAAACTCTTTGCCTATTATTAATAGACTTTATAATTTTAATTAATATATCTTCCCACAAATAAGAAAATGATAAATTTTTTACTACATATGGTTCACTAAGTTTTAAACTTGTTAATGGATCAACTAGTACCATAATAGGAGTAGAAAATTCATCTCCAAATTCTAATTTTGAAAGTCCTGATTCTATCTTTTCAAATATCTTATCCATTTTATCTTTATTAGAAGATTCAACTGATTCTAATATTTGATTTGGCATATTAAGTAGTCCATACATATTAGGAAGTAATACTTTTTGATTCTTACCATCTTTTTGGATTGATACAGCACCAGTTAATATAAAATGATCAATAAGTTTAATAATTTCATTACTTGCTAATTTATATGCTTCTCTAAAGGAGAGTAAATTATTATTTATATCACCAATATAACCATCATTGAAATGGAAAGATTCTTCACCTTGTCTTATATGTCTAAACTTATACTGTAATCTTAAATAATTAAGTTTAACAGTTGCTGAACGAAAACCTATTGTAGCAATAGTATTAACTTCATTAATTAAACTTGTTGGATTAGCATTAAGAAAAGCATCCCATTTAATTGCTTTGGTATATCCATTTTTAAGCTCAACATCTTCTATTTGAGAGTCGATAAACCAGCTGTAGAATTTTGGTATTTTTGTTTCTCTTACAACGTTTACTACTTCCTTAGCATAATAATTTTCATCAAATAAATCTGACATCTTTAATCTCCTTTAATTTAAAGCTTTATTTCCATAGCTTTTTACACCTACCATGT
>NZ_AYOU01000150.1 GCF_000500065.1 Borrelia hispanica CRI
TCAAGTTGACCATCTGAGTTAAACTTAAGTTTATCTTTGCATTTTATAGAATTATCTTTTGCAACAAGATATCCTTCAAATCTGCTTGTCATTGGTACTACTGTTGCAACACCAGTATAATCATCAATATCAATACACATCCCATATAAATCATCACCACCACCAGCCTCTACATGAGGTTCAAAATGTGGCTGTCCTTGAGTAAATTGATTTACAACAAGCTTTACTCCTCTTTTATATGGATAGCCTTTACTTGGATGACTTTCAAATTTATCACAACTACTTGTTACAGAACC
>NZ_AYOU01000151.1 GCF_000500065.1 Borrelia hispanica CRI
TTTTCAAGTTGACCATCTGAGTTAAACTTAAGTTTATCTTTGCATTTTATAGAATTATCTTTTGCAACAAGATATCCTTCAAATCTATTTGTTATTGGTGCTACTGTTGCAACACCAGTATAATCATCAATATCAACACATATCCCATATAAATCATCACCACCACCGGCCTCTACATGAGGTTCAAAATGTGGTTGTCCTTGAGTAAATTGATTTGCAACAAGTTTTACTCCTCTTTTATATGGATAGCCTTTACTTGGATGACTTTCAAATTTATCACAACTACTTGTTACAGAACCGCCTGAATTACTAAAATGTTGATATTTGTCTCTAAAATCAGTATTGTTACTAAAAACAGCAAGCTCATCACTTGGGTTTTTCATTAATGCTTTCAGCTTATTACGTTTATCTTCATAATCTTTTATTAACTGAGTTATATTACTAGACACTCCTTAACCTCCTCTAACATTTAACTTAATTTGCTATGACCTATTGCCATAAATTGCAACTTTAACAAAATAAACCTTATATTGACCTTTACGAGTAGAATCATCTTCTGCTAAATCAATAGTAAATACATCACTAAGTGCAACAATATTAATCATTTTTTTCCCACCACTCTCTGCTTTTATAATCATTCCATTAGAATCAAAATCTAATTTATTTGAGACTGTGATACTTGAATCACTAGCAGCTAAGTATCCACAAAAATTACATGTTAT
>NZ_AYOU01000152.1 GCF_000500065.1 Borrelia hispanica CRI
AACCTTATATTGACCTTTACGAGTAGAATCATCTTCTGCTAAATCAATAGTAAATACATCACTGAGTGCAACAATATTAATCATTTTTTTCCCGCCACTCTCTGCTTTTATAATCATTCCATTAGAATCAAAATCTAATTTATTTGATACTTTGATACTTGAATCACTAGCAGCTAAGTATCCACAAAAATTACATGTTATTGGAATTACAAGTGCTGTATTGCTATTCTCACAAACGTCAATACATACTCCATACATATCTTCGTCATTTGAAGGCACAACGTACATTGAATTTTCTTCGACTTTTAACTTTACTGCTCGTTTGTATGGATATTCTTTGTATGCATATCTCTCTATCGTGTCAACACTACTTGAAAGTGCTTGAGAATCAGCATCTACTATTTGCATACGGTCACGAAAATCAGATGTAATCCTCTCAAATACAGTAGCATCTTCTTTAAAGACTTTGGTATATTGTTTAAGTTTGATGAGTGCATCTGTATAGCTAGAATCTGAAGCTTGGATAGTAACACTTCTTTTTTTTCTATTCTTATTTCTTGAACTTTCTTCTGGGGTTGAATCTGATTCAAGAACAGAACCATCTACATCTTCTATAGTTTCTAAAGTTTGTAGAGTACCTAATTCTATTTGTTTCTGACTGTTCAATTGAGTATTATGATTAACCTTAGCACTTTGAGTACTTTTATTTTCAACCACTGGGCTAGCTTCTTCTTTGCTTAAAGTACTCATTAACTACCCTTTAAAGCCCTATTCCCAAATACACTAGCATGAATAATATAAAGATTTTCATTGAGTTTATATACCTTTGAGAGTGCTATTGCATTAGTTTTACTATTTGAAGAAGTACTAGCCTTTTCTAATTCCCCATTTGTATTAAATGCAAGCTTGTCACCAAAATTGATTGATGATTGGCTATCTTTCTTTACTACTAAATATCCTTCAAATTTTTCTGTTATTGGTACTACTGTTGCTATTTGTGTATAATCATCAATA
>NZ_AYOU01000153.1 GCF_000500065.1 Borrelia hispanica CRI
TAGGAATATCAACTTTAGGATTATGATACTTACTATCCCCACCAAACAATCTCAGTTGATCTACAAAAATAATGCTTTTAATTTTATTAACTTCACTATGTTTATCTTTATATTGCTCATGTCTCATAGATCCTTGCACAACAACTTGCTTGCCTTTAAGAAGAAAATGAAGAAGAGTTTCTGCTCGCTTACCAAATAATACACAATTAAAAAATTGGGCATTATCTCTCCACTCACCTTCTCTTTTGACTTTAATATTATTAGCTATAGCAAAATTTAATATAGCTAAATTTGTACTACTATAAGATAAAAGTGAATCTTTAACTAAGCGTCCTGATAATGTGATGTTATTAATGTCAGACATCAAAACCCCCATCATCATAAAGCCTACGTCTGATCTCCATTCTTTGGAGATCACAATACAAGTTACCTAAATATTCATTGTATTCTTTTGTTGTATGATAGTCATAAACATATTTTTTAATAATATTTCTTAAACAATTGTATACATATTTGAACATACGATATAAAATTATTAAAATGAAGATTATTACATGTATAATCATCTGCTCCACCTCCCATTAAACTACAGATGAGATGGGAGGTGCAAGATTAGATATAGAAAAACTATAACTATGATTAATATCATAATAATCATAATGATCCGTAA
>NZ_AYOU01000154.1 GCF_000500065.1 Borrelia hispanica CRI
CCCCACCAAACAATCTCAGTTGATCTACAAAAATAATGCTTTTAATTTTATCAATTCCACTATGTTTATCCTTATAATACTCATGTCTCATAGACCCTTGAACAACAACTTGCTTGCCTTTAAGAAGAAAATGAAGAAGAGTTTCTGCTCGCTTACCAAATAATACACAATTAAAAAATTGGGCATTATCTCTCCACTCACCTTCTCTTTTAACTTTAATATTATTAGCTATAGCAAAATTTAATATAGCTAAATTTGTACTACTATAAGATAAAAGTGAATCTCTAACTAAACGTCCTGATAATGTGATATTATTAATGTCAGACATCAAAACACCCATCATCATAAAGCCTACGTCTGATTTCCATTCTTTGGAGATCACAAGACAAATTACCTAAATATTCATTGTATTCTTTTGTTATATGATAGTCATAAACATATTTTTTAATAATATTTCTTAAACTATTGTATATATATTTTAACATACGATATAAAATTATTATAATGAAGATTATTAGATGTATAATCATAAGTTCACCTCCCATTAAACTACAGATGAGATGGGAGGTGTAAGATTAGATATAGAGAAACTATAACTATGATTAATATCATAATAATCATAATGATCCGTAATTAACTTAAACCTATCTTTAATAGCACGTTTACCTGAATTTAACGCAAATATATTCTTGCCTAATCTATACACAATATTATCTGTTAATTCAAAAATCAATAGATAACTTGCCAAATATATCTTTAAGAACATCCTTATATTGTTTAGTAAGTGCATATAATTCTTTAGCATTCTCTTTCTCTTTCTTCTCTATTTCTGTTTGTTTAGATTGAATATCAACTAAATGTTTCTCCAAAAGTTCTCGCTCTTCAGCACCAATATTTAAATTAACAATATTTAGAAAATTTATAAATTCATCTTTATAATTTAATTCTGCTAAATCTGAACAAAATTTACTATCTTGTAGTAATAGTTTTATATGATTAGTTAAATTTTCTATATCAATATTTGTAAGTTCAATAGATTTGTCATTCTTTATAAGATTACAAATACGCCTAACTTCCATATCCAATGCAGAAATATAAACCATCACTTTTGCTATAAAGCTATTATTACTTTCTATAACACAATTAACAGGCTCATCTCCAATTAAAAAGAATAGGTTGCATTTTGATAATCCAGTACATGCAAGTTGTATCTGTGCTTGAACATAATATTTAAAGAAATATTTACTTTCTAAAAAATTACCTGTTTGATTATATTCTGTAATAGCTGATGTTAAATAATTACTATCACTACATTTAATCTCTAATAGTTCTGTTTCACCTTGATTATTTACAAACCAACCATCTATTGTTGCACCAACAAGATTATCTCCTAATCCTACTCGTTTGAAGTAATTATATTTGTCTATCCCATTAGCATATTTGTTTTTGTGTAAAATTTGTATATTATCAAAGTAAATACGTAGAAACTCAGCAAATCCTAAATTTTCTAATGCTTTTCCTTTTTTAATATGCAAATTATCTTTATATGGAACTTTTAATATGCAAATTATCTTTATATGGAACTTCTTTCCCAAAAAATTTAAGTACTCTACTTACAATTAATTCAGAAGCAGCATCAGCACCAAGAAATATACTACCAACTTCACTAGCACCAAATCTTGTTAATCCTTCACGTTGAATAGAAAAATCTACTTTACTATTAAACTTGAAATATTCATTCTTTTTGATACCAGGTAATTTACGTCCTATTTTGCTCATTTTAATTACATTAGTTTGTTTATTATTATCAGAATCTACGCTTGAAACAAAAGATTCTAAACCTTTAATAACTGGTTGGGTGTATAAATCTTGACAATTCATTTTTTTTACTCCATTATTAATTTTTGTAATATTATTTTTATTCATAATAAATCTCCTATAAAGTGTATTGTTAATATATATTTTATAGCAAAAATTGTATTTGTCAACTTTTTATTATAAAATATTTTTGTAAAATTTCGATTTACATTTAAAGGAAAGTTAAGCTATCATGATAGCAAGACACTTTATAGGAGATTAATATGAGGAACAAAAAAAAGCTCATCAATAAATACCAACACAAATTAATTGTTTTAATATCAACATTAAATTTTGTAAATTCTAAGTTTAAAAAATATAATCAAAATAAAATACTCTACTATTTTAATAATAACTTAAACAACAATGGTCAAAAAAAAGCTACACTCAAAACTCTACAAAGTTATTTATACAAACTAGAAAAAGAATTTCAAGTAACTAGTAACTATTACAGACATTTAGGAGAAAATTGCGGTACTGAAATTCACTATAAACTTAGATTTTCTAAAAAAGTATGTCACTATAAAATCAATAAACATTTTAAAGACAAAAAAGAAGACAGATTCCAACAACGTGCTAACTTATATCATCAACAAACATGCACTAATAATGGGAGTCTAAAGAAAAATGGGAGTGTAGAAAAATGGGAGTGTATTAATAATATTAATAATAAGAATAATAAAAAGAAGAAGGAAGAAATAAAAAAAATAGAAAGAGAAAAGGCACAGCTAGAAAAGTATATAAAGAAGTGTGAATTCAAAGATGATAAATATCTCTCAATTTTAAATTTAGAAACAACAAAAGAAATTAAAATAAAGAAGCTAATAGCATTGAAGAAAGAAGAGAATAGAAAAGAAAGGGAACAGAATAAAAGCAAGAAATTAGAAGAAAAACAAAAGGAACTAGAAAAGATACTAGAAGAGACAAAAGAAGGATTAAAAAAAGAAGGATACGATGAGAAGCAATTAGAAACAGAGATACAAAAAGCGTATGAGAGATATAAAGACAAGCCGCACTTTATCGTAGAGAGTAGTAAATATGGCGATTTAGGACAGATAGTAAAGAGGATTAAAAAAACAGTTGAACGAGAGAAAAAAGGTCGAAAAGAAGACCACAAGCAGATTAGAAATAATATATTTAGTATACTAATAGATCAGTTGAAGAACAAAGTAGAGGTTAAAGTTTTAGCGCCAATATTGAAAAATTATTTAAATAAGCAAGTTGATTTGAAGTATAGCAAGGTATTTGATAATCATTATTACTATGAAATTTTAGATATGGTAGAAGGGAAAGAGCATTTAAGAATAGAGGAGTATGAAAAGCTTGTTGACTAAGGATGTGTTATGGATAGTGTATTAGAGCGTCTTAAAGAAAAAAAATTAGATATTGAAGTTAATAATCAAAAGCCTGTGTTTATTACAATGAAAGAGAAACCTTTATTTATCAAAGTAGAGATTGATAACAATAGGACGTTGTATCATACAAAAGTCATGATGGATTTGTATGCATTCGGGGTTAATAAAAATCAAAAGCATAAATTTTTTATTTCGTTTAGGGGATTGTTTAATCAAAAAAAAGTAGAAGCATTTAATCTATTTTCTCTAAAAGAAGGAGACAAATTTTTAGGTATATTTTATGGATATAGAAAGCCAATAAAAAATGTTGCTGTAAAATACGAAGAGAATGGGATTACAAAAGTATCTACATTTTCAAAAATTTATTATATAGGGTTCAAGTTTAATAAAGGAGATATTTTTTGTTATCTTAAGGGAATATCACGCTTATTAAAAAAAGAAAGTTCTGAAACAAAATATTATAAATCATTGGTTAATAAATTTTTAAATTTAGAAAGAGAAGTATATGCGTTTTATGGGAAAAAATTACCAAAAGGGGGATTGATTAAAGAATGGATAATAAAAAAACAGAAATAATAACAATTGCTTCGATTAAAGGTGGTGTTGGGAAAAGTACAAGTGCTATTATACTTGCAACTTTATTATCTAAAAATCATAGAATACTTTTGATTGATATGGATACTCAAGCATCAGTGACAAGTTACTATCATGACAGGATACATGAGTTTGAGATAGACTTGGAGAATATTAATATATATGAAGTTTTAAAAGGTCAATTAGCTGTAGATGATGCAATTGTTAATATTGAGAATAACTTAGATTTAATTCCTAGTTATTTGAGTTTACATACATTTGGAGAAGAACCTTTGCCGTATAAAGAGCATAGATTAAAAAAAAGCTTAAAATATTTAAAAGTTAAATATGATTTTATCATACTTGATACTAACCCTCATTTAGATTCTACATTATCTAATGCTTTAGTTATTAGTGATTACGTACTTGTTCCGATGACAGCTGAAAAATGGACAGTTGAGAGTTTGCAATTATTAGAATTTTTTATAGAAAAATTAGATTTGAGTCCTCAAGTTTTTTTATTTGTGACAAAATTTAAGAAAAATAATACACATAAGCATTTGTTAGAAAAATTACAAGGAAAAAAGGGATTTTTAGGCATAATATCAGAGCGTGAAGATCTTAATAGGAGAATAGCAGAGAATGATGTTTTTGATTTAAAGAAAGATTATATAGAGGAATATGTGGAAACTTTTAATGAGTTTATATTAAAAATACAAGAATTTATTCCGGAGGCCGGAGAAACTTGATAAAGTTAAGTTCTATAAATAAATAAGTATATATTATTAATTTGACATATAATGGAGGTTTTATGAATATCAAAATAAATGATAGGGTAATATCAAAGGTTAATTCATCAAAAGTTATTGATCAAGATGAAAAGTTAATAAATCGTTATAATTTATTGAAAAAGCAGTTAAAATCTAACTTTAAAAATGAAGTTTATAATAGAATAGAAACTATGAAAATATTAAAGGAAATTAAAGATAATGAATATTATAAAATGGATGGGTATAAAACTTTTGATAGTTTTATAAAAGATTATAAATTAGCCAAAAGTCAGGTTTATGATTATTTAAAAGTAGCAACGGCTATAGAAAAAGGGATTGTTGAAGAAGTTTATTTGTTAGAGAATGGATTTAAAAATACTATAATTTTGTTAAGAAATAGCGATTCAAATTTGGTGAAAAAATCTAGGCGTAATCCAATAAAACCTTTAAGATTTCAGCTTAAGAGACAAGATAGTTATGATTTTTACAAAAAAAATTCAAAACTTGCAAGTTTTATTTTAGACGAACTCTTTGCGCATAAAAGGGATTTGCTTGAAAAACTTATAGATGATTTTAACTTTTCAAAGTTATGATTCAGTAGAAGTGTTGAATTATTATATGCATATTATTGTTTATGCTGCATAATAATTGATTTTTTTTTAAATTTGATATATACATTAATATCAATGGTATTTGTTCTGATGTGAGAACTACCTATAAAGTGTTCATTTTGAATAGGTCTTAGAGCTTAGTTAAGAATTTTGTTTATAGTTTTTAACTAAGCTTTAAGTTTTTGTATGTTATATCTTATATATCAGTATTTTTGCAGATTTTTTCATTATAAATGTTGTTTATATTTGACAAATATTAATATTTAGTATATTATTACATTAAATATTATGCTTTATAGGAGATCAAACAATGACAAATAAAATAACAAAAAGTGAAGTTCTAAATAAAAATAATGGATTAAAAACAAATATACAAGAAATGACAATTAATAATGAAAATACAACAATTAGTCAAAAGAGAATAGACTTTTTAAAAAATCTTCGTACTCTTAAAATGAATTTGGATGAAGTAAATAAAAATCTTAATGGATATGAGAATTACAATGAAATAGTAAGAGAAGTTAAAAATGTTATTAAGGAACATAATCTAGATATTGATTTTGTACAATATCCAACTACAAAGAGTATTGATAATCATTTAATTTATGTTGTTACAACAACATTTTATAGCCCTTTAAGTGGATATGAACATTCATTTGATACACCAATATATATAGAAAAATTGAGATCTATTGGGGTTAAAAGTCAAAATACATGGCCTCAGTTTGTGGAGTCTGCAATAACTTATTTCAAGCATTATGTATTAGTTACATATTTGTTAATAGAGAGTGAACTTAATATTAATGCTAGTAATTTAGATCTTGAACAATTTTAAAGGGAATTTAATATGAATAAAAATAATAATATGATAAAAAATCAATCA
>NZ_AYOU01000155.1 GCF_000500065.1 Borrelia hispanica CRI
TCACCAAATGATAACTTTACTCCTCTCTTATATGGATACCCTTTAATTGGATACTTTTCTATACAAGTACTATTGTTACTATTAATGCAACCTGATGCAGCAAAAGTTAAATTCTTATCTTGAAATGAAGTATCATTACTAAAATTCTCAATATCCATGCTTGGGTTTTTCATAAGGTCTTTAATCTCTTTAACCTTTTGTTCATATTCTTGTCTAATTTGAATAATATTACTTGAAGACACTCTTTAACCTCCTAAAAACTATTTATGAAACATGCTTCTTTAATTTAGTAAATTTTCTCTGTCTCTCTCTATAAAAATTTGCTATACCATCTCTGAGTTCATTATGATTTATCGGTCTAAAATTGGGATTTGAAATAGACAGTTGATCTTCAAATTTAAGTGCATCTTTCCTAGATAAAGAATTGCTTAATGCGTCATTATTCTTTCTTGCCTTTATATTAACCTTAGCAAGTTCTAATAATTGTTCTAATATATTTCCTTCAATATGTTCGACTGAATCAATTTTAGCTATAGCTCTGATTTGATCCGGATTAACATATTTCCTCACAAGTTCTCGTCTTTGCGCTAAGAGTATCTCATCAAGTGAATAACCCTTAGATAAAAGCATGTCTTTGTTAAAATGATTACTTAAATATTTAGATGCTAATGTATCTATCTCATTAATTCGTGTAGCTTCTTGTAGTAACTTACGTTCTTTTTCACTCCTATCTTGTACTTCAGCAAGCTCTCGGGATACTAGTTCATTTATACTTAA
>NZ_AYOU01000156.1 GCF_000500065.1 Borrelia hispanica CRI
TAACAAGTGAACCAAAATGCATCTTAATGCCAAAATATTTTACAAGTTTACTATTAATAGATACTTCAATAGATTCTTGTACAATTTTTAAAAAATCATAATAATTAGATCTGTCTCCCTTACCATCACTCCCAAGTCCCTTAGTCTGCTCGTTAAAACTCCTAGTTAAGGGCTCTTTACTGTCTGCTCCTATTTTTGCTTTTACTAATTCTAATGCTTCCTTTAAATACGTCATATCATACTTTATAACTTCTAATGATGCATCTGTGTCACCGCTATAAAATATTCCTTCATTATTTAAATTAGCTTTAAGTCTCTCTATCTCTCTAGATAACATATCATTAGCATCTCTTAATGCAACAAAGTTATTCTTTGAACTTGAGCCTCCAAAAAACCCTTTAAAACCACTATTACTCTCTTTCCTTAATAACATCGCTGTATTACTTAATGCATTTTGTAATTCTACTAATGACTCATCCTTGTAAAATAAAAAGTTATGATTATCTATTCGTCTCTCAATCTCTATGTAAATCTTTTCTAATAAATACACATCAAGTAAAAAACTTTCTGTATAACACGGCGTATAAGATCCTAAAATATAATCATAATTGTCATATATTAGTAATCTACT
>NZ_AYOU01000157.1 GCF_000500065.1 Borrelia hispanica CRI
TCAAGTCCTGAACCTGGTAAAGTTCTACATAAACAACTTACAGCACATTTTCTTAACATGAATACTGGCTTTTCTCTCCAAATAGGTGTGTTCTTAAAATACTCACTAAGTAAAACAGAAAAACTATAACGAATACCATCATCTGATTTGAAAAAAGCTGTACACTGCCAATCTTCTTGTATCGCCTTATTACCTTTAGAATCAATCTTAAGAGATTTAACCAATTTCTCTTCAAAGTCAAGATCATACTTGTTATATCCAGCTTCATATGCACGTATAAGCAATGTTTGATATGCTACTACAACTGTATAACGTCCATTGAATGGTATTATGTATGCTTCCTTCTTAAATGGATTTAATTTGTTTACTTGTAATAAAGTTAAAATTTCTCGTTCTGAATAAGCATCTATCTTGTTAAGATTATGCATAATCTTGTATGTTTCCCATACTTCTGCAATATTACTTGAATTCATTTTATCTATTATTACATCTACTGTATTTGGTGATTGATTTTTTAATATATCATTTTTACTCATAATAATTTAACTCCTTATTTTTGTATATGTTTTACATACATAATAATATACAATAAAAATTATTTTTTGTCAACTTTTATTCAAAAAAAACATACTTAAAAAAGTTTAGCCCTTACTTAAAAAGACTTAAAAAGTATTCTTAAGTAAGGGCCAAAATCCACTTAATATGAACATATACATTAAGGTAGATCAACCATGATCTAACTATGAGTACTATTACTTTATCTCAAATATCAATTAAAATCAATTAGTATTTTACAACAAAAACAAAAAAGTTTAACCCTTACTTAAAAAGACTTAAAAAGCATTCTTAAGTAAGAGCCAAAATCCACTTAATATGAACATATACATTAAGGTAGATCAATCATGATCTACCTATGAGTACTACTACTTTATCTCAAATATCAATTAAAATCAATTAGTACTCTTACATAAAAATGATATTAGTAATAACTACAACTATGAATAGACAACATGCCAATATAGTGTTTATTCATAATTTATTTACATTTTTTTAACAAATTAATTAATAAAGATTAAAGTTTTTATATTAATAATATTTAATCAAACTCACTTCTACTCTTTAAATTTTTTTAAAAACTTTTCAATTATCTCTTTTTCATTTTCAAAAAGCATATCTAACAAATATCCTGTAAACTTAGAATTTTTTTTATAAAAATCATAACTTGCTTGTTTTTTAAGTTGAAATCTTAAGGGCTTTATTTTGTTTTGTTTTGATTTTCGTACCGTTTTACTTCCTTCATGGCCTATTAAATCTAATGCATTATGAATACCATTTTCAATAATATAATTCTCTTCAATAATACCATCGTGTAATGCATTAGCTAGTCTCAAGTACGCATACGCTTGAGTTTTAGCTACTTTATAGTCTTTAATAAAACCTTCAAAACTTTTATAATTATCCAGCTTATAATACTCATTATCTTTTATTTCTTTTAAAATTTTCATACTCTCTACTTTGTAATAAATTTCTCTTTTGAAATTTTCTTTTAATTTATCTTTTAAAGAATTATAATAATTTCTTACATCTTGTTGTTCTTCTTTATTTGCTAGAACTCTGTCATTTATCTTTATATTCATATTTAACACTTACACATAGTTCAGATCCTGAACCATACATGCTTACTCCTTTATATGTATAAAATTAAACCTTTTAAACTTTATTAAATTTACTTTTATATTATTTGTTTTTTTTAAAAAGAACATCTAATACACCTTGATATTCCTTCATATAATCTTTATTCAAATCAAAAATATTATTTTCTGCGATTTTCTTATTTAAATCCTCTCGTTCTGATATAAATCCCAAAAAATTATTTTTTGCTTGTAAATTTTCTAACAAAAATTTATGTGAATTATTTTTCTTAAACTTTGTAATAAAAATAAAAGTCGGTATTTTCAACTTTAAATCCTTCATATAAAACTCAAGTATTTGCAAACTTTCAACAGCCCATTTTTCTGCTATCATTGGAATTATAGCACAATCACTTACTACTAAAGCATTTGTTAACGTATAATCTAAACTAGGATTAGTATCTAATATGATAAAATCATATTTTGCTTTTAAAAAAGTTAATGCTTCCTTTAATTTTAATTCTTTAAAATTAATCACTTCTTTGTTAAATAAATGAAGACTTAAATAACTAGGTATTAAATCCAAATTTTTATCTACTGACACAATAGACCTATTAATATTTATAGCACCTTTAAGAACCCTATATATATTTCTAGAAACTATGTTAAAATTGTTTTGTTCAAAAATTCCATAAAAATAACTAGTGGTTGATGCTTGTGTGTCCATATCTATAAGCAATACTCTATATTTTTTTGATAACAATATTGCAAATATGATAGCACTCGTACTTTTACCAACACCACCTTTAATCGATGCAATACTAATTATTTTTGGTTTTTCTTTATCCATTTAGTTATCATGCCTCCTTCTGGCAATTCTTTGCCATAATATTCATATACTTGCTTTTCTAAGCTCTCTATGCGTTCAATCAATAATTCATTATACTCAGTTCCAATTTTTTCAATTTTTAATAAACGAGACATGCCTCTCATATAGCAATATATGCTTCCATTTTTAAGTTTAAATTCTATGTAACACACTTTTGAAAATGTATACGCCTTAATAACACCTTCTTCTTTATCTCTATATTTTGTTACAATATTTTGTAGTGGTTTTCTATATCCATAATGTATCCCTAAAAATTTATTATCTTCTTTTAAAGGAAATAAATTAAATGCTCTCATTTTCTTTTTGTTAAACAATTCTCTAAACGCAAGAAAAAATTTATGTTTTTGTCTCTTGTGAATCCCAAATGTATACAAATCATTCATAATTTTTGTGTGATATATTTTTCTACCATCTTTATCTTCAATTTTAAAAAAAATTGCGCGTTTTGGATCAAAGTTTGTTGCATTTTCTACTTTTTTTACTTCTTCTATTTCTTTTACTTTTTCTATTTTTTCTATCTCTTTTGTTTCTTTTGTTGCTATTATTTCTTTTCTTTTTGATTTAAGACGTTCTAATATACTTTCCATAACTAATCCTTAATGAATACTTTCTTTAAAATTTTGCAATTTACAATAATTTTCTTTATTTTCTAGCAATTCCAATAATTCATAATAGTATTGATTATTGAATGCTTTACGATAATCCAATTTTTCTTGTTTGTTTAAGTAATTTTTAAGCACTGGCAAAAGAATTTCAATGCTTGTTTTATGTCTTAATTGATCAAGCAATATGCTAAATATATTATCTTTGATATTTCTCTCATTATTTTGTACATCCTTCCTATCTTTTTCACACAACATCTCAATTTTGCCTATTATCTTTTTTAAATCATCATACTTATCGTTTTCTATAATAAAATGCGGCTTGCTTTTATAATTTTCATATACCTTTTGCACCTCTTTTTCTAATTGTTTTTCAATATACCCTTCTTTTTCTAATTTAACCTTTGCTTCATATAATATTCTACTCAATTCTTGTTGTTTAAATTGCAATTTGCTTTTATTATTTCCATTATATCTGATTTCATTGTGCAAATTCTTTTGTGATCGATTTTCATTCTTTTTCATTTCTCTTAAAGCTTTAATTTTCTCATCTTTACTTATTTTTAAATTCAAAATAGAAAGAAATTCATCTGTTTTAAATTTGCATTTTTTAACATATTTCATGACTTGAAGCTTTTCGATTAATTTTATCTTTTCTTCTTTATTATTATTATTTATATTATTAATACACTCCCATTTTTCTACACTACTATTTTTATTGCATGCCTTTTTATTTTGATAATATTTATCTACTCGGTTTAAATGTCTGTTTTCTTTTCTTTCTTTAAAGTTTTTGTTAATTCTTCGATAACATTCTTTTTTTGAATACTGAAGTTTGTAATAAATTGCAGTACCCATATTAATTCCTAAGTGTTGATAATAGTTACTAGTTACTTGAAATTCTTTTTCTAGTTTGTATAAATAGCTTTGTAGTGTTTTGATTTTTATTTCTTTGTGTCCATTTCTTTTTAAATTGCCATTGAAATAGTAAAGGATTCTATTTTGAGAGTATTTCTTGAATTGTCTGTTTATATAGGATATTGTGGATATTAAAGTTATCAATTTATGTTGATATTTATTCTTGCAAGTTGTTTTCTTTCTAAGCATGGCTTATGTCTCCTTAATTATACATGTTTACATAACTAATAAGATAGCTATATAAATATGATAACGAAAATACATCGAAAAGTAAACTTATTTATACTAAAAATGTTTTTTTATGTAAAGTTTTTACAAAAACTTTACATAAAAATTTGTTAAATTTAGTTTTTGCTATATATTATTATGTATGTAAAACATATGCAAAAATAAGGAGTTAAATTATTATGAGTAAAAATGATATCACAAAAATTAATAATGGAGTAAAAAAAATGAATTGTCAAGATTTATACACCCAACAAGTTATTAAAGGTTTAGAATCTTTTGTTCCAACACCAGATTCTGATAATAATAAACAAACTAATGTAAGTAAAATGAGCAAAATAGGACGTAAATTACCTGGTATCAAAAAGAATGAATATTTCAAGTTTAATAGTAAAGTAGATTTTTCTATTCAACGTGAAGGATTAACAAGATTTGGTGCTAGTGAAGTTGGTAGTATATTTCTTGGTGCTGATGCTGCTTCTGAATTAATTGTAAGTAGAGTACTTAAATTTTTTGGGAAAGAAGTTCCATATAAAGATAATTTGCATATTAAAAAAGGAAAAGCATTAGAAAATTTAGAATTTGCTGAGTTTCTACGTATTTATTCTGATAATATACAAATTTTACACAAAAACAAATATGCTAATGGAATAGACAAATATAATTACTTCAAACGAGTAGGTAGAGGAGATAATCTTGTTGGTGCAATAATAGATGGTTGGTTTATAAATAATCAAGGTGAAACAGAACTATTAGAGATTAAATGTAGTGATAGTAATTATTTAACATCAGCTATTACAGAATATAATCAAACAGGTAATTTTTTAGAAAGTAAATATTTCTTTAAATATTATGTTCAAGCACA
>NZ_AYOU01000158.1 GCF_000500065.1 Borrelia hispanica CRI
TAGCTTTATAGCAAAAGTGATGGTTTATATTTCTGCATTGGATATGGAAGTTGGGCGTATTTGTAATCTTATAAAGAATGACAAATCTATTGGACTTGCAAATATTGATATAGAAGATTTAACTAATCATATAAAACTATTACTACAAGATAGTAAATTTTGTGCAGATTTAGCAGAATTAAATTATAAAGATGAATTTGTAAATTTTCTAAGTATTGTTAATTTAAATATTGGTGCTGAAGAGCGAGAACTTTTGGAGAAACATTTAGTTGATATTCAATCTAAACAAACAGAAATAGAGAAGAAAGAGAAAGAGCATACTAAAGAATTATATGCACTTACTAAACAAGATAAGGATGTTCTTAAAGATATATTTGGTAAGTTATCTATTGATTTTGAATTAACAGATAATATTGTGTATAGATTAGGCAAGAATATATTTGCGTTAAATTCAGGTAAACGTGCTATTAAAGATAGGTTTAAGTTAATTACGGATCATTATGATTATTATGATATTAATCATAGTTATAGTTTCTCTATATCTAATCTTGCCCCTCCCATCTCATCTGTAATTTAGTGGGAGGATGCACTTATGATTATACATCTAATAATCTTCATTTTAATAATTTTATATCGTATGTTAAAATATATATACAATAGTTTAAGAAATATTATTAAAAAATATGTTTATGATTACCATACAACAAAAGAATACAATGAATATTTAGGTAACCTGTATTGTGATCTCCAAAGAATGGAAATCAGACGTAGGCTTTATGATGATGGGGGTTTTGATGTCTGACATTAATAACATCACATTATCAGGACGCTTAGTTAAAGATTCACTTTTATCTTATAGTAGTACAAATTTAGCTATATTAAATTTTGATATAGCTAATAATATTAAAGTTAAAAGAGAAGGTGAGTGGAGAGATAATGCCCAATTTTTTAATTGTGTATTATTTGGTAAGCGAGCAGAAACTCTTCTTCATTTTCTTCTTAAAGGCAAGCAAGTTGTTGTGCATGGGTCTATGAGACATGAGCAATATAAAGATAAACATAGTGGAGTTGATAAAATTAAAAGCATTATTTTTGTAGATCAACTGAGATTGTTTGGTGGGGATAGTAAGTATCATAATCCTAAAGTTGATATTCCTA